>JALUMJ010000081.1 GCA_027040375.1 Campylobacteraceae bacterium | reverse complement strand
GAGTTGTATAGTGATTTGAGATTTTTGAAAGATGGAGTTGAGATAGTAGATACTCCTGGGCTTGATGACCCTATAGTGCAAAGAGAAGAGATAACTTTAGCGTATGTTAGTGATTGTGATTTGATGGTGCATCTGATGAATGTAAATCAATCGGCTACTAAAAAAGATGTTGATTTTATCATAGATTCTATTATTTATCAAAATATCTCAAGATTGTTGGTTGTGATTACTCGCATAGACACTGTTAGCGAAGAAGAGCTGCAAGAAGTTATACAATACACAAAACAGAGCATCAAGAAGAGACTTAGTGAGCAAAATAGGTCAAATAAACTAGACTCAATTCTTGGGAAAATTGACTTTATACCAATTTCTGGTAAAGTTGCACTTTTGCAAAGGTTGGGTAAAAATGATGAGATTCAAAAACTTGGATTTGATGCTAGCAAAAGTGGTATTGACGAGATTGAGGTATATCTAAACAGAGTTTTATTTGGAGATGAGAGTGAAAAAGCAAGGCTAATAATCAGCAACAACCTAAGTGAATTACAAAATATAAAGATGCATACTCTTAATCTGTTTGAAGAAGAAGAGACTTTTTTAAACAAGTCAAATCAAGAGATAAAAAAAGACTATGAAGAGTTTAAAATACAAAAGATTAGTTTTGCAAAAAGCATAGAAAAAGTAAATAGTGCAATCGCAGAGGCTAAGGGTGAATTGAAATCATATTTTAAAATTCTTGATAAATTTACTGATGAAAAATTTGCAGATATAAAAGATGTGGTCAAAAGTAGAGTTTTAGACGATGTCTCTTATGAAGTGAGAAAAAACAAAAAGTTACCAAAAAAAGAGCGAATTTGCTATATGGTTGAAGTTGGTATCAAAGATGGTTTGATTGATTTGTTAAGAGATTATAGATATGAATTTCAAAAAAAGATGCAAATAGTAAGTGAGGATTTGAAGTTAAGCTTTGAGAGTTTGAAAAATATAAAAGAGCATAAAGATTTACTTAATTATGATAACGAAGATTTTGATTCAAGAGTCTTTTTTGATGAGAATTTTAAAGAGTTTATGATTTTTAAAAATGCAGATTCTCTACATGTAAGAGTATTTGAAGCCATCAAAAAATACGGAAAGAAAAGCTTGGAAGATCTAGAAAGAGTGTTGGATGTGCAGTTTAAAGATGAGATTGCAATCCTAAAAGAGATGATGCAAGAAAAATTGCTACATGTAAACACAAAGCTTTTAGATAACTTTATACAACTTAGCAAAAATAAGATAAATACAATCGAAGAAGATATCCAAATTAAAGATGATATGATAGAAAAAAGTATGAAAATGTTAGAGCAAACGAGTGCTGATAAATTGCAAAGATTAGAGATTATCAAAAGCAAAAAAGAGGCTCTTTTGAAGATAGAAGAGCAGATGAGGGAAATCAAGTGAGTTTGCTAAATGGTTTTATAAAAAGTTATAAAGATAAATACCTAAATAAAACTGTAGTTTTTGATAAAACACTACTTGGATTTTTGAAAAAATCAGAGCACTTACTTTTGGATGATAGGCTTTCACCTTCAATACAATTGCGACAAGCTTTGGATGAGCTAAATATAAGGGTTAAAGAGCCGATGAAAGTAGCCATCACAGGTCAATTTTCAAGTGGGAAATCAACTTTTTTAAATGCACTTTTAGCAAAGCAAATACTTCCAACAGGTATAACTCCTGTAACTTCTAAGGTAAATTATATAAAATATGCTGATGAATTAAAGATAAGAGTTAAATATAAAGACGGCAGAGATGAGTACCACGATATAGAAAATATCCAAAGATTTACAGACCAAAGGCAAAGTGTTGAAGATGTTGATTATCTTACGCTGTATTCGCCACTAAATATGCTTAAAGACATAGTTTTTGTAGATACTCCTGGCTTAAATTCTGGTGCAAATGTTGATACACAAACAACTATAAAAGTTTTGCAAGAAGTAGATGGTATTATCTGGTTGACGCTCTTAGATAATGCTGGGAAACTGAGTGAAACTAGGGTGCTTGAAAAATATCTCTCAAAATATAAAAACAAATCTTTATGTGTTTTGAACCAAAAGGATAAATTTAGCCAATCAGAGATAGAGCAAAGCGTGGAATATGTGCAAAATACTTTTGCCCAATATTTTAGTAAAGTTGTGCCGATATCTGCCTTGCAAGCTTTAAAATCTAGAAGTAGCGATAAAAATGCTTTAATGCAAGAAGCCTTGGAAGAGTTTATAAAATCTCTACATGTAAAGCTCAAAAACGATATGCAAGATATGGATATAACTGTCTTGCAAAAGCAATATGCTCAATATGAAAAAAATCTAGATGAGATTAGAGATATGGATTTGAGTGCAAATTTAGAGCTTTCTCGAACATCAAATATAAATCAAGTGATAGATTTTATAAAAGAAGAAATTCAGCCAAAAGCCATCGAATCTAAAGAGTTTGCGATAAAGCTAGAAATCCAAAGTATTTGTGAAAAAATTGTAGCTCAATATGAAGTTTTTTTAAATATTTATGATGAATTAAATGGCGAACTTAGAGCATTTCATCAAAATTCAAAAGAGGAGTTTGAAAAGGCTAAGACGGAATTTTCACAAAATCTAAAAAATGCATATGTAAAAATAGAGCAAATTATCGATGCGATAGCAGGTGAGATATATAAACAAATCCAAACAAAAAAAAGATACAGATATCAAAAATGCAAAAAAGGGATATTTGATAAAAATGAATACTTCATAAAAGTGGAGTATGAATCAGCTTATATAAATGCAGATGAGGCATTTAAAACTCTTTTTTATGATGATGATTTGGTTGGCAAAATGTTTAAAAAATACATAAGATATATCGCTAGCATTGAAGAAGAAGTGCACCAAAGAAATGGTGAAATTTATAAAAAATTTGAAGAAAAGATATATAGATGGCAAAGCCCATATACTATAATTAGAAAAAAAGAAAAAATCCACTCAGATGTAGAATTTGCAAATATGAGAAAATTTGCGGCTAGGGTTTATGAGCATATCTTAAAACCATACAATGACGAAATACTAGCGTCTTTTGCCCATATAAGCTCAGATTTTAAATATATCGGTAGTGCAATAGAGTTTAATTATCAAAATGCAACTAGTACATGTATATCCTTTTTGGATGATAAGATTGAGAGTTTTGTGGAGCTTTATGAGCAAAATCCGACTAGATTTTCACTTTATCAGCCAAGCCTTGAAGATATAAAACACAGGCTTGTGGAGAGTTTTCACATGTACAAGTTGGAAAATATCATGAGTAAAAATAGAACATTTTTAAGCCAAGAATATGATAGGCTACAAGAAAACTTCTCCAATATTTTTGAGGAAAAAGAAGCTTTTATAGATAAACAAAAAAATAGACATTCAAAGATAATTGATTTATTAAAGAATTGTCAAAAAGATTTAAATATCTAACCCTTTTTCTTTTATAGACTTAAACATACTCATAAAAGATATGAAAAGAGTAGTAATTGCAGGCCCTAAAATCATCCCCCAAAAGCCAAAAGTAGTAAGGCCAGCAAGGATAGCAAAGAAGATTAGCATCTCATTTGTTGTTGTCTTTACGCTTGAAATTTTGCTATTTATATATTTTATGATTAAAGGTTTTACAAAAGTATCAGCTATAATTGATATAACGATGATGGAGTACAATGCGATGACTATACCTTGGACATAGTTTCCATTTGCAAATTCATATGCACTTATAGGTACCCACATGAGAGCTCCACCGATGATAGGAATCAGTGAGGCAAATCCATAAAAGATACCAAGTAAAAGACCATCATATCCAAAAATTATGCTGATGACCGCAAATAAAGCCCCCTCAAATATGGCTGTTGCAAGGATAGAGTAAAATACAACACTCATGACATTTGAAACTTCGCTAAAAATCATATCTATTTCATCATCCCTCATAGGAAGCAGGCTTCTAAAGTAACCACCAAGTTCCTCGGCATGTAGAGTCACAAAGAAAAAGAATATTAAAATCAAAAGCATGTCTTTTAAGAAATTGGCACTGTTTTTACCGATTGAGCCAAGATATGAAAGAGCTGTTTTAGTGATGGAGCTCAAATCTAAGCTTTTGATAAATTTATCTAAATCACTTTGCAAGAAGGATAAAGTGTCAGGAAATTTTAGATTTATGCTTTTTATATAGTTTATAGTATTGTCCGCTGAAGTAGTATCAAAATTATTAAATATTTCACCAGCAGAAGTTATGATATATATGATAGGAGCAAAAAACAGGATAAACAAAAGAAGTGTCGAAACTATGGCAGAGAGTGTTTTGTTTTTAAGATGTTTTCTAAAGTATGAATTTATATTATATGTTGCGATTGACAATAAGCTAGCAACTGTAATAACCACCAAAAAAGGCTCGTATAGTTTTATCACCCAATACAGTACCACTAAAAAAATTGCAATCAAAAAACTTCTTTGCGTGTTCATATCTTATCCTTCAAATAATCCACCTATTTTCATAGACTCTAGTGGTGTTAGCTTAAAAAGTTCATAACATTTTGTTGATGCAATTCTACCTCTTGCCGTTCGCTGTATGTATCCATTTGCTAGTAAATATGGCTCTATAACATCTTCTATGGTGCCTTCATCCTCGCTAAGAGCAGCAGCAATCGTACTGAGCCCTAAAGCTCTACTTTTCGCTTCAAGCAGAAGTTCTAGATATTTTATATCCAACTCGTCAAAACCAAGATCATTTACCCCTAATTCTATCAGAGCATATTCGCATCTTTTTTTTGTGATTTCTTCTTCATTTGCAACATCGGCAAAATCTCTCACTCTTTTTAGCAGTCTTAGTGCGATTCTTGGGGTTCCTCTTGATCTTCTTGCTATTTCAAATGCACCATCATCCAAGCAAACTTTACTTAGCTTTGATGACGCTTTTGTGATTATTTGTGCAAGTTCACTTTTTTCATAAAATTGAAGTCGAAAATGCATACCAAATCTATCTCTTAGAGGAGCACTAATCATACCAGCTCTTGTGGTAGCGCCTATGAGTGTAAATCTTGGTAAATCAATCTTTATGGTTTGAGCCGCAGGCCCACTTCCTATGATGATATCTAGCCTAAAATCTTCCATAGCCGGATACAAAATCTCTTCTATAGCAGGAGAGAGTCTATGGATTTCATCTATAAAGAGGATTTCTCCTTCTTCAAGATTAGTTAATATTGCAGCTAAATCCCCACTTTTTTCTATCATGGGCGCTGCTGTCATTTTTATATTTGCATTCATTTCATTTGCGATTATATAAGCAAGCGTTGTTTTTCCAAGACCAGGAGGTCCAAAGAAAAGAGCATGGTCTAGGCACTCTTCTCGCTTGTTTGCAGCTTCTATAAAGACTTTTAGATTTCTTTTTATCTTATCTTGACCGATATAATCTTCCCAAGTATTTGGTCTTAAAGATTTTTCATATTCGTTTTCAAATAAAACTTTATCTATCTCAACAACTCTTTCCATCAGTATGTGTACTTTTGGCTTGGGAATTCTCTATTTCTAACTTCATTTGCGTATTTTAGGGTTGCATCTTCTATAAGTTTTGCACCATTTAGATAATTTTTCACAAATTTAGGTTTAAAATCTTTGGCAAATCCAAAAGCATCACTCCACACCAAAACTTGTCCGTCAGTATCTACTCCTGAACCTATGCCAATAGTTGGTATATTGACGCTGTTTGAGATGCGTGCAACTGCGTCCGCTTTTACACCTTCTATAACCATGCAAAATGCCCCAGCTTTTTCAATTGCTTTGGCATCTAAAATCAACTGTTCTATATCTTCTGGTGTTTTACCACGGACTTTATATCCGCCCTCACTTCTTACGAATTGTGGCATCAGCCCTATGTGTCCCATAACAGCTATAGAATTTGAAGTTAATGTCTTGATGATGTGGGCTCTTTCTTCACCGCCTTCTATCTTTACGGCATGTGCATTTGTTTCTTGGTAAACTCTCGAGGCATTTTTAAGCGCAATATTTTCATCCGTGTATGTACCAAAAGGCATGTCGCAAACTATCAATGTCTCTTCAGCTCCTGCACATACAGCTTTAGTATGATAAAGCATGATTTCCATATCCGCTGAAAGAGTATCAGCTTTAGCATTAAAACTCATATTTAAGCTATCCCCTACAAGTATAATATCGACTTTAGTGTCAAATAAAGAGGCAAATAGTGCATCATAAGCAGTAATCATCACAAGAGGTATTTTACTATTTTTGATAGAAGATATGGTTTGCATATTGTTAATTCCTAAACTTTTAAGTGATTTTATCAAAAAAATGGTACAATTGTACTTAAGAACTTTAATGTACTTTTTGAAAGGGCAATTATGGGTATTTATAAACAACTTGAGATTGATTTTGATTTAGATATTGTTGAAGATTTTGTAAATCATTTTGCAGTAATGTGTGAAAATTTAGAACCTCTGATAATCGATCTTGGCAAAGCTGAAAAATATGAAGAAAATATAGGCGAACTCTTTAGAATATTTCATAATTTAAAATCAGCTGGGGGTTTTCTAAAGCTTGACCCTATAGTTAAGCTTTCAACTTTAAGTGAAGATATAGCGGAAGAAGCTAGGGTGGTAAAAGGACCTGCGAGTGAAGAGTTTATAGATTGGCTTTTACTTATCAGTGACCAATTTGAAGCCTATAGGCAAGATGTTGAACAAGATGCCGATTACTTTGGGATGCTAAATCCCCTTATCATAAAAGTTCCCCTACAATTGGAGAGATGATTGAAAACGACCAAAGACTTAGTAGCATATATAACCGCAGGATTTCCTGAACAAAATTTCACTGTTGATTTAGCTCTTGCTTTAAAAGATGCTGGAGCTGATATTATCGAGCTTGGTATCCCCTTTTCTGACCCTGTGGCTGATGGACCTGTGATTGAAGAAGCAAATTTAAGAGCATTACAAAATGGCTTTAAAACGGATGCCTTATTTGAAATATCAAAAAACATTGCGGATAAAATCGATACTTACTGGATGGGATATTTTAACTCATTTTATAGCAAAGGTGTAGAAAATATTTCAAGTTTAGCAGGTGAATTAGGAGTTAAAGGCTTTATAATACCAGACTTGCCATATGAAGAGACCCTGGCGTATAAACAAACTTTTAAAAAAAATGATATCTCTTTAGTTAGCTTTGTTGCTCCTACTGATGGAGATGACAGGATTAAAACAGTTGTAAAAGATAGTAATGGATTTATATATCTTGTTGCATATGCTGGCATAACTGGCTCAGGTGCAAGTGAAGATTTGACGAAGATTATAGAGCAAATCAAAAAAAATAGTCAAACTCCTTTGTATATAGGATTTGGTGTAAATGAAAAAACAGCAAAAGAAAAATCGCGAGGAGTAGATGGAGTTATAGTTGGGAGCGCTTTTATAAAAGTGCTTTTAGACGATACTCTAAGTTATGCCAAAAAGATTACAAAAATTTCACAAATAGCTAGAAATATAAAAGAAGAGATTAACTAAAAGCTTTATATTTGATAAGTAATTTTGGTAACAATAAAAGTGCGCTTATAAGAGAAGTTGCCATCACTAAAATAGTCAGCAAACCAAAGTAAATAGTTGGTATAAAGTTTGAAAATACCAAAATACTAAAACCAAGAATGATAGCAAGTGAAGTGTAATACATCGCATATCCTATGCTATTGTGAGCTCTTTGCATCGCTTTTATGTAGTCTTTATCTTTTGCAAACTCTTCTTTGAACCTTATGATATAGTGTATCGTGTCATCAACTCCTATACCTATGCTGATAGAAGCTATAGTTATAGTCATGACATCAAGCGGGATATTTGCAAAGCCCATAGCAGCAAAGATTATCCCTACTGGTATCATATTTGTAGTGATTGCTATAAGTGAGATTTTAAGGGATTTAAATAGAACTAAAAACATTAAAAATAGTATAAATATAACAGCACCAAGAGTGAGAACTTGAGATTCAAAGAGTGATTGGAGCATATTGTTGTACAAAATCATCAAATTTGAAAGTTGAATTTTTATACTTTTATCTTTGAGTAATTTTGGTAAATCTTTTTTGATTTTTTTGATTAAATCATTTCTTCTTAGATTTGGGTTTGAATCTATAATTCTTGTAGAAAATCGAAGTTGATTTTTATCTATATCTACGAATGGACTCAAAATCAAATTTTTGAACTTTTCTGGCATTTTATTATATAACACTGCTAATTCAAATGTACTAAGATTTTTGCCATTATTTAATTTTTTACCGATTTCAAGGATAGTCCCAAGAGATTGGACATTGCCTATCTCTTTTAAAGATTCAAGGTATTTTTGGATTTTCATAACAGTTTCCATCTTATTTGGTGAAAACCAGTATTGATTTTTGTTTTTATTGTTGTTAAATTCATTGTCAAATTCATCAAAGCTATCTGTATCTGACTCTTTTTTTGCTTTTATAGCGTCTTTAAAAGTGACGATTATATCAAGTGGAGTTGTTCCGCCTAATTTTGTGTCTATGACTTTCATACCTTTGTAGATTTCAGTATTTTTCTTAAAGTAACTTATGAAACTGTTTTCAACTCTTAACTTACTCGCCCCATATATGGATATTATCGCTACAAGCATGGCAAAAAGTATGATTTCTTTGCCCCTATTTATCACTAAGTTTGAGCATAATTTTGTTAAATTAAACTTTTGATTATGAGCCAATGGCTTAGCACTCTTTTTAAAAAGCATCATGATTGCAGGGAAAAGCACAAAAGAGACTACCAAAGAAGTAGCCACTCCTATACTCATCATATACCCTAGATTGATAACAGGTTTTAGATTGGCAAGAGTAAGAGAGCCAAAACCGGCAATCGTAGTAATAATAGCAAAAAATGATGGTTTAGCTTTAGATAAAACCGTTTGCAATACTAACTCTTTTTGACTAAGAGTATTGTTCGTCGCTAATTCTTTGTATTTTACTATTAAATGCAATATGATAGAAAGAGTGATGATAAGCTGCAAAGAAACAAAATTTGATGATATGACAGTTACATCCCATCCGAAAAATCCGAAAAATCCAGTGGTGAAGATAACAGATACGACAGAAACAAGTACAGGAATCACAACAAATTTCATCTCTTTAAAGATAATCAATAAAGTGGCGATAAGCATAAGCAAAAGAATAGAACCATAGACGAGCAAATCACTTTTTATGAAACTAATCATATCATCAGCAATCATATTTACTCCACCTAAAAATATCTTTGCATTATCTTGATATTTTGCCATGATACCTCGAATTTGAATCAACATTTTGTGATTTTTTACCCTCTGTTCATCTCTGTATCTTTTGAATTTTTCTGTATGCACTTTATATTTATTGGTGTATTTTTTTAAATTTAAAACTATGGCCGTAGTTTTAAAATCTTTACTTACTAGATTATCTTTATAAATAGGGCTATTTAAGAACTCTTTTTTTGCCAAAGTTTTATTGATATCTTTGCTTTTAAGGGTTGGAATATTCTCTAACAAATCTTTTACAGGCTTAGGAGGACTTTGTAAAAGAGGCACATTTAATATGGAAATCACCCCACTTACAGCTTTTAATTTTTTTAAATCATACACAAGAGATTTTAAAGTTTTAAGAGAGTTGTTTGAAAGCAGTTTATCTTTTGGAGTGTAAGCAAGCACTAAAAAATTAGGCGTGTAATACCTCTTAGCTACTTCCCTAGTAAATGCCAAATCTTTATCATTGTCAAGCAAGAGTGTATCAGCAGACGCATCAATACTGAGATTTGTAGCAAAATAGCCAAAGATAGCAGTAAGGAAAACTATAAACAAAAGTATAGCTTTGGGAAATTTGAGTATATAGTTAATATATATAGATTTAAACATTTATGAAATTATGATTTTGTTCGCAATTTTTTGAGCAATTCATCAAAGCTACTTTTTTTGAGTTCATCAGAAAATTGCGCTCTATATGTCTGAATTATACTAACTCCTAGGATACTTACATCATATATGTACCATTGCGCATTTTTGGCTTTGTAAAATTTGTAAGTAATGTCGTATTTTTGTTTTTTATCGCTTAAGTCACTTAACAGTAAAATCCTATTTGCTTTGATTTTTTTTATGCCGTCAACCATAATAGTTTGACCGTTATACATGTCAAGTTTTGATTTGTAAGAAGATTTGAGTCTTTTTGTAAAAAGAGCTGTAAATTCTTCTCTTTGACTCTGGCTTATACTTCTCCATACTCTTCCACCAACTGCGAGTCTAGCCATAAGTTTATAATCAAAAACTGGATCAAAAATCTTAAAAATCTTTTGACT
>JALUMJ010000080.1 GCA_027040375.1 Campylobacteraceae bacterium | reverse complement strand
CACAATCCGTCAGCTCCAACTACTAAGATATTATCATACGCTTCTACATTTATGAGTCTTTTTGCCAAAAGCAAGGCATTTGCACTTGAAGTACAAGCTGTGGAAATCGCCCTAGAATCATAAAAACCAAACTCTTTTTCCAAGTAGTCAGTAAGTGCGTTCATGGAATAGCGATTTGGGTCTAAGTTTTTATAACTTTTTTGAGCATAAAATACTTCCTCACACTCCTGCATACCTCCAACAGAAGAGCCAAGAATCAACAAGGTTGTTGAAAAATCCTCCAAATTTGACTGCTCCAAAACTTTTCCGACTGTATCTTTTAAAAGAGTATAGATATCATCATATCTCATGATACCAAGTCCTGCGGTTGCGTCTTCTATGTATGATTTATCAACTGTGATAGCAGAGTTTTTAGCATAAATCGCTTTCATCAAACTTTTTGTATCGCCTGCATCGCACAGAAGCTCATAATTATTAATATAACATTTCACAGCATACTCTTTAATTTCAATATTTTATATCTCTTTTCAAAACAATCTAAAATGATTGTGTTTTGTCTATTTTTTATCGCTTGATTTATCTCATAACTTACTATGGTTTCGAAAAACTTTTCATCTTTTTTGCATTTTAAATCTGCACATCTTAAGCTTGAAACTATATTGTCATCACTCTCTTTTACGATTTTCAAAACTTCATCTAATCCATAACTTTTTATATCAAATTCTATATAAGCCATAGCTCCATCAGATTCAAGTGAGAATTTTTGATAATTTACTGCACTTGTTATCTTGACATTTTCGTCTATACCCAAAACCCTCTTGGCAATTTCATCTGGGTTGCTTGCTAAATCTATAGCACATATTATAGCATCTTTTCCTGAATTTTTAAGTGAAGAGTAGATACTAGTGAGCGAGTGAATATATGTAAAATTATCTGAAATTTGAAATATATTTTTGCCTTTAACACCAAGTGATTTAGCTACATAATAGCTAGTAGTGTTGCCAAGCAGGTTGATGAAATCAAAAAGTTTTAGTGGTTGATTTTCTTCGTACATGTAAGTGTTTGTTTTTTGAACTATATCTATGTTTCCAATTCCACTTGTGACATAGAGCTCATCATCTGGAGAAATTTTTGTTTTTTCTTTTAAAAGTTGTGCACCATATACTGCTAAGTGTATAAATTTATCTTGTCGTCTAGTGTCTAATTTATACTTTTGTTTTAACTCTTTTTTAAAATCTACTGCTTCAAAATCATCTAGGTAAGAGCTAAAGTTTTTTATATATAATTTCATATTTTTTTCTTTTTAACGATGATGGAAGTATTGTTTCCACCAAAACCAAAATAGTTACACATAAAAACTCCATTGTCGCACTTTTTATGCTCACACAGAGGTTTAAATTCTGGCTTTATCGACTCTTTTGTAAAAAGAGTTTTTGGTAAAAATCCAGCATCAATAGTTCCCATAAGCAGTGCAATCTCAAGCACTCCTGAAGCTCCTATCGTATGCCCAATATATGGCTTAAATGCAGTAAAAACAAGACTTGGTTTGAAGAGCTTGCTTATGGCATTTATCTCTGCTAAATCATTGCTATTTGAGCCTGTTGCGTGAGCTTTTAGAGCTGTGATATCCTCTACATGTAGAGTGGAATTTTCAAGTGCTTTTTGCATCACTTCCACGCACTCTTCTCCACTTTGACTAACTGAAGTTATGGTTTGCGAATTACAATTGCTAAAACCGCCTTCAAGCGACCAAGCAGAATCAGCTTTGCCCAAAACCATGCCCGCAACTGCTTCACCTAAAACTAATCCATCGCGATTAATATCAAATGGTTTTGGATGAGTTTTACTAAGTAAATCCATAGAATAAAATCCACTACTCATAACAGGAGAAAATATCTCCAATCCAACCACGATAGCTTGTTCTATGACTCCTGCATTTATAAGATTTCTAGCTTCAAGGAAGGCATTTGCACTTGAAGTGCAAGCTGTGTTTATACTCATAGTGAACTCACTTAACCCAAACTCTTTTGACAAATCCAAAGCGTAAGAATCTATACTTCTTTTTTGCGAATTATAAGGAGTTTTTTTATACTCGTAAGCACAACTATTTATGGCATCCACAAGATGCCAATCTATCAAAGAAGTACCTATCAAAAGTGCGGTTGAACCTCTTTTTGACTTATCTATTCCAAAAAGCAACTTTGAAACCAACTCTTTTAAGGTTTTATAAATATCATCTTGATTTTGAGCGATAGGCTCATCTAAAAGATAATAAGGAACTTTAGGTTTTTCACCATCAATTTCAAGTGTTTTTGAGGATATATTTGTCTTTTGGTTTTTGATAGCATCAACGCTTTGTTTTAAATCACCCTGTGAGCACAAAACCTCAAAGTTAAGTATATTAACACTAGCCATTTTGCTCATTTATAAAGTTTGCAAGTTTTTCTATAGTAGTAACCGTTCTTCGAAACTCTTTAGAGTCCCCAAGTCGCACTCCATATCGTTTCTGCAATCCCATAGAAATCTGCAAAGCATCAAGTGAATCCAATTCCAGCCCACTTAGCGGTGAAAAAAGCTCCACATCATCGCTGATATCTTCAGGAGTAAATTCATCCTTTTCACACTCATCTATAATCATCTCTTTAATCTCAAGTTTTATCTGTTCTATATCCATAAAAATTTCGCCTTATATCTCTTTGTAAAGACAAGATTATATCCAAAAATAGCTTATAAATGTATGCTCTAACATCGCAAGT
>JALUMJ010000079.1 GCA_027040375.1 Campylobacteraceae bacterium | reverse complement strand
AGCGATTGGCTCTATGGAGACCAAGGCTATTATAAAATTCACAGAGACATAGGCAAGAAAGGTGACTTTTACACAGCAGTAAGCAGCAGTATGTTTTTTGGAGGCTGCATAGCTAAAAGATTGATAAACACTATAGAGAGTGGCTTTTTAAGCTCTACATGTAGAGTGGTAGAGATAGGTGCTCACAAAGGCTATCTTTTGACAGATATGATTCAGTTTATCTATACACTAAAGCCAGAACTTCTCAAAACTCTCTCATTTACCATAGTCGAACCTTTTTCTCAAAACAGAGATATTCAAGCAAAATTTTTCAAAAATTCTTTTGGTGAGGAGATTAAACTAACACATGTAAAAAGCTTGAAAGAGTTAAAATGCGATGAATCTTTTTTCATAGCAAATGAGATTTTTGATGCATTTCCTTGTGAAGTTATAAAAGATAATCAAATGCTAAACATAGAAAAAGGCAAATTAAAATTCTCCAAAATGGATGAAATAACTGAGTTTTTATCAAATAGTTATGATATACATAAAGGAGAGATGCCTATAGGCTATGAAGAGTTTGCCACTAACATGTATAAATCTACTAACAGATTTGAGTTTGTCACTTTTGATTATGGTGACAGATATGCAAGAGATGACTTTTCTATAAGAGTATATGACAAACATAAAGTCTATCCTTTTTTCTCTTTAACCAATTTTGCAAAAGATAAAAAGATAGACAAAAACTTCAAAGATTTATATAAAAAAAGTGACATAACTTATGATGTAAATTTTGAGTATCTTATAAAAGCATATGAAAAAAGTGGTGCAAAATTGGAATCATACTCAAGCCAATTTTCAGCACTGATGGATTTTGGCTTAACAGAGTTATTGGAAATCCTGCAAAAAAACTCATCAAAAGAGATATACGAACAAGAGATAAACAAAGTAAAAATCCTAATAGACCCTTCCATGATGGGAGAGAGGTTTAAGATGGCATGTTTTAGAAAATATTAAACAATAAAAAATCCTAAAGAGATAGTTTTTATCTTATATTGCAATAAGGATAAGTTTGTTATAATATAACTACAAATTAATAAATTTATAAGGAAACTAAATGAAACGAACTATATTGACTATAGGAATTGCGAGTACTGTTTTGGTGCTTTCTGTTCAAGCTGCAACAAACAAAGAGATTAAGTTAGAAGCAAAGAGCGCAATTATAAAGCTTGGTAAAACGCTAAAAGGCGAAGTTGCTAAAAGCATGAAGGCACACGGACCTCAAAGCACAGCTTATTTTTGTTATAAAAGTGCAAAGAGTATTACAAAAAAGATTAATGAAACTTACCCAAAAGGTGTAAGTGTAAAAAGGATTTCACTCAAAAATAGAAATAAAAATGGTTATCCTGTAGCAAAAGATGAAATTGCAATGCTTAAAAAACTTGAAAAACAGATAAAAGAGGGCAAAAAACTTCCGAAAATGATAGTTGAAAAAATTTCTGAAAATCATTATAAGGTTTATAAACCTATCTTCATAGGTAAAAAATGTCTCGTGTGCCACGGTGATGTGCAACACAGAAACAAAGACGCATATAAAACTATCAAAGAGAAATACCCTAATGACAAAGCGATAGACTATAAACTAGGCGACTTTAGAGGTGCATTTGTAGCGGATATAATAAAATAATAATCTAAAATCCAACCTTTACATGTAAGGTTGGATTAAAAACTTATATCTTTATTGCTAGAGGTTTTGGTTTCTATATGGGCAACTGCTATAGCATACCCATCATCATGAGTTATAGATAAATCTGTATCTATGATATCAAATTTTTGAATTAGTTTTTTTGCAAGTTTAAAGTATGGCTTATTTTTTTCATTTTTATAAATTTTTATATCAAAAAAGCTGCATTTTTGGCAAATTCCTAGACCTAAGGCTTTTGATATTGCCTCTTTTGCTGCCCAAAAACCTGCTATTGTGTTGGTTGATTTTGCTAAATTAATTTCGCTAGGAGTGAGAAATTTTTTGAGCGCTTTGTCTCCAAAACGCTCTGTAAATTTCTTTATTCTTTCTATTTTTACTAAATCTACACCAATCATTGAACTATGAAATCAGTAAAAAATATATTTTTAATTTGTCCATCGGTAAGAACATCATTTACTTTATTTACTATCTCGTCTTTAAGCCTATCTTTACCTTTCATCGTGCTTACTTCTTCAAAAGTTTTAGATGATAGAGTTCTGATGATTATATCCCTTATAAGAGGTTTTTTCTTGTCAAGTTCAGCTGAAAGTTCGGTCTTGTCCATCTCCAAATCAATAGATGTCTTTAAATATCTACTGCCATTTTCGCTTAAAAGATTAACGATAAATTGACTCATAGGATACATGGGTCCAACAGTTAGATAATCAGTCGATCTTTTTGTTCTTCTTTTTCTGCTTTCCATACTTTTTACCTGAGTGGGAGTTGCATTTACTGCTGGAGCCTTATCATTGCCACTAAGTAAAAAGTAAGCCACAAGACCACCACCAGCTAACAATAAAACCAAGAGCACTATCACGATGATAAGCACCATGCTACCACCAGATTTTTTCTCTACAACTTCTTCTGTTTTTTCTTCTGCCATAATTTTTCCTTTATATCTCTAATTACTATATCGTAAAATTTAATAAAAATTTTACTAAAATATTTATAAAACTAGTATCACATCCATTCGATAAGTTTTGGAACTTCATCAATAGCATAGCATTTTATGCTATTTAATTCTTCAAGTGGAAGTGTTGGGACTATCGCTTTTTTAAAATGCTGTGATTTTGCTTCTTTTAGCCTTACATCTAAACTAAACACATCTCTTATGTCACCAATCAAGCTGACTTCTCCTAAAAATACGGTATCTTTGCTTATCGGTCTATCTCTGTAGCTACTTATGATAGCAGCTATTATCGCCAAGTCTGCCGCTGTTTCGTTTATCTTGATGCCTCCAGCTATATTTATGAAAACATCATATTGGTTAAATGGTAAGTCAAGTTTTCGCTCCAACAAAGCCAATAACATAGTAAGTCTATTTAGCTCATACCCAGTAGCACTTCTTTTTGGGTTTGGATATCCACTTTCACTTACTAATGCTTGGACTTCAAGTATGATAGGTCGTGAGCCTTCCATAACTACTGTTGTAGCTGAGCCAGATTGTGCCTTGCCTCTTGTAAAAAACTTTTTAGATACATCTTTAGCACTCATCAAGCCTTTTTTAGTCATCTCAAATATTCCAACTTCACTAGTAGAGCCAAAACGGTTCTTAAAACCTCTTAAAAGCCTCAATTCTCTTGAAGAATCACCCTCAAAGTATAAAACAGTATCAACCATATGTTCAAGCACTCTAGGTCCTGCGATAGAGCCTTCTTTTGTTATATGCCCTATTATAAATATAGCAACTCCATTTTCTTTAGCATACCTCATAAGCTCAAATGTAATCTCGCGAACTTGAGAAACGCTTCCTGGAGCAGCCGTTAGATTTTGGCTATATACGGTTTGAATCGAATCTACGATAAGAACTTCAAAATTATGTTTATTTAATTCATCAAATATGATATCTAATCTGATTTCTGAGAGAAGATACAAATTATCGCTATTGCTCTCTAATCTATCTGAGCGAAGTTTTATCTGACTAGCTGATTCTTCTGCGCTAACATATAAAATTTTTTTATCTTTTTGTGCTAGATTTCCAGCTATTTTCAAAAGCAAGGTTGATTTTCCAACTCCTGGACTCCCACCCACTAAAATCATACTTCCTGTGACAATACCACCACCCAAAACCAAATCAAGTTCTTCATCCTCAGTTGAATATCTTTGTATTTTTTCTTGTTCAATTTTAGTTATGGGCAAAGCACCGACATAATTTTTCTTTTTTTGAGGACTTATCTCTTTTAGTATTTCAATTTGTTTGGAATTTAATTCCATAAATTGATCCCAAGCTCCACAATTTGGACATTTTCCTAGCCATTTACTGCTTTGATGCCCACATGCTTGACACTCAAACAGAGTTTTAGATTTTGCCATCGTCTCTTACAAATATAGAGCTTAAAATTGTATCTATATACTCATCTGCGTCAAAAGCGATAAGGTCATCCATGCTTTCCCCAACTCCGATATATATGATAGGAAGTTTTAACTCTTTGGCGATTGCAAATAGCGCCCCACCTTTAGCTGTACCATCAAGTTTGGTGATTATCACAGCATCAACTCCAACTATTTCATTGAAAGCTTTTGCTTGGTTTATGGCTGAGCTTCCCTGCGTTCCGTCTAGTACGAGTATTTTTCGATTTGGCGCTCCGCTTTTTGCTTTATCACAAATTCGCACTATCTTTTTTAACTCATTTGAGAGATTTGTTTGATTATGCAATCTTCCTGCTGTATCTATGATAACATGATCCATGCCTTTTGCATTACCAGAGCTAATAGCATCAAAGGCAACAGCTGAGGGATCATGTCCTTGTTTGGTAGATACTATCGGGATGCCTAGTTTTTCTGCCCATCTAGTGAGCTGTTCGATAGCAGCTGCACGAAAAGTATCTGAAGCACCTAGTAAAACTTTTTTGCCCTCTTTTTTATAGTTATTTGCGAGTTTTGCTATAGTAGTAGTTTTTCCAGCGCCATTAACGCCTATAACCAACTCAACAAAAGGCTTAGGTGGGATTTCTTTCGTCTGTACATCATATATAAAATATGACTTTAAAACTCTTTTGACATCTTTTTCTTCTACTGCGTCTTGAGGGGGAAGATAGTAAATTATCTCTTCAACCAATTCATAAGGCACATCTGATTCTATCAAAATCTCTTCTAAGATTTCTTTTTGTATTTTCTGTACTTTTTCGGGTAAAACTTCTTTTATAACATCTAAAGTTTTACTAAGCCCTTTTTTAAAAAATCCAATCATTTTTTTAATGCAGACTCTATATCAGAATCAATCATCTCTTCTGGCACTGCACCTAAATAGTTAGTGATATAGTGACCATCTTTTCCATACATTATCATATAAGGAATATTTCTCACTCCTCCAACAGCACCAGCTAATTTTTGGTTTCCAGCACAATTGCTTATGGTGTAATTTATCGCGTGATAGTTTATAAACTTTTTCACCTCGTCATTATCTTTATTTTCTTCAAGCAAAATACCTATAATAGATAGTTTACCTTTATACTTTTCTTGGAGATTATTTAGATGAGGAATCTCCGCTCTACAAGGTGGACACCAAGTTGCAAAAAAACTTATAAGGACGATCTTACCTTTTGCATTTGAAAAAGTGTATCCTTTATCTGTTTTAGTTGCTGTGATGATATTTCCTTCCGTATCTTTTAATAAAATATCATTACTTTTAATGTCAAGAGTCTCTTTTTTTGTTGTTATTTGCTTTTTGTCATTACTCTTTTTATCAGAACTATTTGAGCATGCTGTTATAAGCAAAGAAGTAGCTATGAGCAATATATATATAACTTTTTTCATCCATCAAAACCTTTTTATTATAATAAGAGTAGTATTATAGAAGAAAATTCCTTAAAAGATGAAATATGAAATTTAAAAATAAAGATACTTTCAGAAAAATATGTAAACAAAAAATAAAAAAAGCCACAAGGCAGAACAAAATAAAAAGAGATATTTTAGTTTGTAAAAAGATAGAAAAACTAATAGAAAAAACCAAGGCAAAAAATATTCTTTTTTACCTACCCATGCAGCAAGAAATTGATGTGTATAAATTGCTCAAAAAGCTAAGAAGTAACAGCAATTACAACATCTTTGTGCCATTTATGGAAGGTGTCAGCTTTAAAATGGTAAAATTTAGATTGCCACTTAGTAGAAGAAGGTTTGGTATATTTGAGCCAAAAAATTCTTTTGCAAAGACAGGTAGGATAGATTTAGCGATTGTTCCAGTACTTGGGGTTGATGGAGCATTTAGAAGAATTGGTTTTGGTAAAGGGATGTATGATAGATTTTTTGAATCCCTGTCATATAAACCAAACATAGCATTTGTAGAGTTGATTGAGTGTTTTACACCTTCATTGGTTGGCGTTGCTCACGACATACAAGCAGATATTTATATTACCCCATATATTACGATAAAAAGAGGGAAGAGATGATATTAGAATCAGCGGTAGTTGGAGCTAGTGCTATAGTAGGCGCTGGCATAGGATTTCTTGTTGCCAAAAAAATGGATGCGGCAAATTATGAAGTACATGTAGAACAAGCCAAAGCGAAAGCCAAAGCAATCGAGCATGAAGCGGAATTGATACTCAAAAATAGCAGTATTAAAGTAAAAGAAGCAGAGTTTGGGGCTAGGCAAAAGTATGAAGAGAAACTTTTAAACCTCAAAAAAGACCACTCCGAAAAGATGATTGAAATAGAAAAGCAAGAAGAGCATTATAAAGAAGAACTTAAAAAGATAAACAAAGAAAAAAGCGAACTTGGCAATATCCAAAAAGAAGCAAAAGAACTATTTGCAGAAGGTACTAACTTAAAAAAAGAGTATTTTACAAGAGTACAAGAAGCTATAAATGTGCTTGAGAAATCAGCTGGACTTACTGAAAGTGAAGCTAAAGACATCATACTTAAAAAAGTAGAAGAAAAATCTCGTACGGATATAGCTCACATGGTAAGAAAATACGAAGAAGAAGCAAAACAAGATATAAGAAGAAGAGTAAATTATATATTAGCTCAAGCAACATCTAGGTTTGCTGGTGAATTTGCTGCTGAGAGACTTATAAATGTTGTAAATATCAAAAATGATGAGCTAAAAGGTAGAATCATTGGTAAAGAAGGCAGAAATATAAAAACTCTTGAGATGCTTTTAGGAGTTGATATCATAATAGACGATACTCCAAATGCTATCATTTTAAGTAGCTTTAATCTTTATAGAAGAGCAGTTGCTACTAAAGTCATAGAACTTCTAGTTGAAGACGGCAGAATTCAACCTGCAAGGATAGAATCAATCTATGAAAAAACAAAAGAAGAATTTGATAAAGGGCTTATAAAAGAGGGTGAAAATATACTTATGGACCTTGGCTTAACTAAAGTTCACCCTGAAATCGTTAAGCTCATCGGAAGATTAAAATTTCGTGCAAGTTATGGACAAAACGCTCTTGGACATTCACTTGAAGTGGCTCACCTAGCAGGCATCATAGCTGCTGAGTGTGGTGGAGATGAGATGCTTGCTAGACGCGCTGGAATACTTCACGATATAGGAAAAGCACTGACTCATGACTTCCCAGGAAGCCATGTCGATTTGGGTGCTGATATATGTAAAAGATATAAAGAACACGATGTAGTGATAAATGCTATATATGCTCACCACGGACATGAAGAGCCAAGCTCAGTAGAATCAGCCGCAGTTTGTGCAGCAGATACTCTCTCAGCTGCAAGACCAGGAGCTAGAAGAGAAGTTCTTGAAGCATTCTTAAAAAGAGTAAAAAGCATAGAAGAGATAGCAACTGATAAAGAAGGTATCAAACAAGCTTACGCTATAAACGCAGGTAGAGAGGTTAGAGTGATAGCGAATGCAAAACTCATAAATGACGATGAAGCCGTACTTTTAGCAAAAGAGATAGCAAAAGAGATAGAAGAAAAAGTACAATATCCAGGCGAGATAAAAGTTAATGTCATAAGAGAAGTCCGCTCCATAGACTTTGCTAGATAACCTTACATGTAGAGGATTTTTTAAAGTAAATGTATAACTTTAAAACTTTTTTCACTGAAGCTAAAAAATACAAAAAAGAGCTGATATTGGCGAATATATTGGCTCTCTTAGCAGTTATAGTTAGCACTCCAGCCCCACTTATCATGCCCGTTTTGGTTGATGAAGTTCTGCTTAAAAAACCAGGAATTGTTACAAACACGATAGATGTACTTTTGCATGGACCTTCAAAACCTTATGTTTATGTTGGCATCATGCTTGTTTTGGTTATTGCCTTAAGGGGCATATTTTTTATATTAAACTATTTCCAAACAAAACTATTTACTATAGTTTCTAAAAATATCTCTTTCAAACTGAGAAAAGATTTGCTTTTGCATTTGAGTAAAGTTGCCATAAATGAGTTGGAATTTTTCGGCTCTGGAAGAAGTGCTTCTTTGCTAGTTGTGGATGTAGATACTATTGAAAATTTTCTAGGCTCCTTTGTAAGCAGATTAATTATATCAATCTTGACGATTATAGGGGTTGGAGTAGTTTTACTCTTAATACACTGGCAATTGGCTCTTTTTATCCTGATTTTAAATCCTTTTGTTATTATAATAACCACAAAAATTGCAAAAAAAGTCTCCATGTTAAAGAAAAATCAAAATAAAGCTTTTGAAGTATTTCAAGAATCTCTAAACGAGACGCTTGAGCTTTTTGCGCAGATAAGATCAGCAAATCAAGATAAAAACTTTTTTTCAAGAGTGATAAATGGTGCAAGAGATATAAAAGATAAATCTATAGAATTTGCATATAAAAGTGATGGTGCCAATAGATTGTCATTTTTAATTCTTCTCTCTGGGTTTGAGATATTTAGAGCCGCTAGTATCTTGGTTGTTGCTTACTCTGATCTTTCTATTGGTTTGATGTTTGGTATTTTTGGATATCTTTGGGTTATGATGACTCCTATCCAAGATATATTAAACATGCAGTATGCTTACCAAAATGCAAAAAAATCGTTAGCTAGAATAAATTCTATATTTGCACTAAAAGAGGAACCGAGATACAAGCACATGTGTAACCCTTTTAGAGAAAAATATACAAATAAAATAGAGGTAAAAAATCTCAGTTTTGCTTATGATAATGGTAAAAATATATTGGAAAATATAAATATCAACATTAAAAAAGGAAGCAAGATAGCCATAGTAGGCGCAAGTGGAAGTGGAAAAACAACACTTGCGAATCTTTTGGTTGGGCTGTATAGTTTTAGTAAAGGCGATATTTTTTATGATGATTGCTCGATAAAAGATATAGGTTTAGATGTCGTGAGAGAGCATGTGTATCTAGTGTTACAAAATCCTCAAATGTTCAATAGCACCATAAGAGAGAACTTAACTTTTGGCTTATATGTAAGCGACACTGAACTATACAAAGCACTAGAAATTGCGCAATTAGGCGATTTTTTAGATGGTTTAGAAGATGGTTTAGATACACAAGTAGGAAGAAATGGTATAAAACTCTCTGGTGGCCAAAGACAAAGGCTTTCAATCGCTAGAATGATAGTTCAAAATTCAAATATTGTTATTTTAGACGAATCAACATCGGCTTTGGATGTACATACGGAAAATCAACTTTTTGAATCCCTAAATACCTTCTTAGAGGATAAAACAACGATTATAATAGCACACAGATTAAGCACCATAAGAAAAGCAGATTATATCTATGTGCTAGACAATGGAGCGATAGAAGAAGAGGGAACTCATGATGAACTTATGAGTCTTGAGGGTACATTTTATAATTATACACAAGGAGTATAGCATGAAAAAAATCATATTGGCATTGGCATTTAGTCTGCTTTTTACAAATATTTGTCTAGCAGGGGCTAGTGAAACACTACTTGATAGTGCAAATATTTTAAAAGACATGATAAGAACTGAAAACAAAATACCAAAATCAATACTTGCAAAATCTTTGGCTATTGTTATTGTGCCAGATACAAAAAGAGTAGGTTTTTTTGTTGGCGGTGAATATGGCGAAGGAGTAGCTAGTATTAAAAAATTTGATGGCTCATGGAGTAGCCCATTTTTTATAAAATTTACTGGTGGTAGTTTTGGGTGGCAATTTGGCTTTGATATAAATTCCATCGTGCTTATATTTAACAGCCAAAAAAGTGTAAATTCTCTTTTAGGTAAAAGCATTACCATGGGTGTAGATGCCTCTATATCCGCTGGACCACTAGCTAAAACATATGAAAAAAGCAGCAAAATTGACTTGAGTGCCGAAGTTTTTTCATATAGAAAATCAGAAGGACTTTTTCTAGGAGTTTCACTAAAAGGTGCAGTAATAAGTCAGGATAACGCTAAAAATATAGAATATTATGGCAATGGTGCTAGAGCCAAATCGATAGTAAATCTGAAAAATAGACAAGATTCTTACTCAAGCAAAGAATTTTTCAAAGTCATAAACCAAATAAAGGAATAATTTGCAAGATATTTTAAACTCACTATCGACTTATGGATATATAATCCTATTTATTTACTCACTCGGAGGCGGCATGGTCGCTCTCATAGCAGCTGGCGTTCTTTCATACTCTGGACAGATGGATTTAACCGTCTCTATACTCGTAGCATTTACAGCAAATACTATCGGGGACTCGCTACTTTTTTATCTTAGTAGATACAATAAACAACAAATGATGCCCTATCTTAAAAAACACAGAAGAAAGTTGGCACTCAGTCATATCTTAATGAAAAAGTACGGAGATAAAATCATATTTTTTCAAAAATTTGTGTATGGTATAAAAACTTTGATACCAATCGCGATAGGATTCACAAAATACAGTGCTTTTAAATTTAACACTTTAAATATA
>JALUMJ010000078.1 GCA_027040375.1 Campylobacteraceae bacterium | reverse complement strand
TGAGATACTTTTTGGTAGATTAATGCACGGCGGAATTGTAAATATTGACTTTAAAGCAAAAGAGTTTATCTTTAAGTATGAAAAATTGTAATACTATTTTTATCCCAAAACTGAGTAAATTTTCTTACTCTTTTCCAAACCCTAGGGTAGCGGATAAAAAAGGTTTGCTAGCATGGGGAGGAGATTTAAAGCAAGATAGGGTTTTAAGTGCCTATATGCAAGGAATTTTCCCTTGGTATAATGCAAGTGACCCTGTACTTTGGTGGTCTCCAGACCCTAGGCTAGTTCTGCATCCAAAAGACATAAAGATTTCAAAAAGCCTAAAAAGAAGTATGAAAAAATTTGAAGTCAAATTTGATACAAACTTTAAAGAAGTGATGAAAAACTGTAGAAGTACCAGAGTTGAAAATGGCGAAGATAGCTGGATAAATACGGAGCTTATCGAAGTTTTTAGTGCCTTACATGTAGAGCATTTTGCACATAGCGTAGAGACTTACTTTGAGGACGAATTAGTTGGTGGGCTTTACGGCGTATATCTTGGTGGTATGTTTTGTGGTGAGTCGATGTTTAGCATAAAAACTGATGCTTCAAAGACTGCACTTGTGGCACTTTGCGCAAAGGTGGTTGAACTTGAAGGAGATTTTATAGATTGTCAGATTCCAACATCTCATCTTATGTCTATGGGTGCGAAAGAGATAAAAAGAGATGATTTTTTGGATATGGTAAAAAAATCACTCGAAACTAAAAGTTACTTTGGAAATTGGTCGTGATAGAACAAATCGCACCAGTTTTTTTGTTTGTTCTCATAGGGTATCTATTTAAAATTTTCAAGGAAGATATATCTTATGCGTTGACTGAGTTTGTGATATACTTTTCACTTCCAGCCTTGGCACTTTCAAAGATAAGAGCATTAGAATTTAATGATGTGATTTTTAAAGTCATAATAGTCAGTTATACGGCTATGTTTGTAGCGTTTTTAATCTCTTTAATAGTAGGAAAAATGCTAAAACTCTCAAAAAGAGATTTGGCAACCTTTATGATAGTTTCCATATTTGGCAACACCTCTTTTGTGGGTTTTTCATACATAGAATCACTGTATTCAATGAAAGAAATAGTTTACGCATTGGTGTATGACCAACTAGGCTCATTTGTGGCACTCTTAACCTTTGGAGTAGCCATAATCTCTTGGGGAGGAGGCAAGAAAGAGGGCTTTAGAAGAGATGTCTTGAAGCAGATATTTTTATCTCCACCACTCATCGCGATAGTGGTAGCTATCTATTTTCATGGAACTTCATTTCCACCATATTTGGAGGGAATTTTAGATAAACTTCAAGCTACACTTATACCGCTTGTGACGATTATAGTTGGCATGAAACTAGAGCTAAAAGCTTTGGTTAATTACTTTAGGGAAAATGTAATAGCCCTGTTTATAAAAATGTTTTTAGTCCCACTCATACTCTTGGGCATCATGCACATCTTTTTCGATATGTCACAAGTTTGGGCAAAAGTAACTTTTTTAGAGGTGGCAATGCCTCCCATGACTATGGCAACGGTTTATGCTATAAAAGGGGGATTAAATAAAGCTTTAGCGATAAACACTCTAGCGCTTGGAATTTTAGTTTCATTTTTGAGCATAATCACTTGGAATTTTGTGATTGGATAATGATTTTTTAAAATTTATCTTTATACTTATTCATGATAATCTTTCCTAAGATAAGAGATATCGCAATATTTATTATTATCAAAGTTATATCCCTATTGTTAAGATAAGAAAATATATCATTTGGTGTAGTTGATTGATAGATATGCAAAATAGTAAAAATTTTATCAACTATAAAGTACAATACCCAAACTACAATATTGTAAACGATGAATTTTATCATGGTCTATAAACTTTGATATTTTGAAAATTTTCAGAATCTCTTAAAAATTGTGCATGTAATTGACTCAAGATGCCTTTGTCACAGTAAAACAGATATTCCCGCTCTTGTGGAAGTTTTTTAAATTGTGTTTTGAGTTTGTAAAATGGTATCTTTAAAGTTTCGCAAGGTGTTTGGATACACTCATCTCCTTGTCTTATGTCAATTATCACATATTTACCACTCGATATATCACTAACTGTTTGGACTTGTCCTATCTCTTTGATATCGTCTTCAATCTCATCCACATATATTTTCTTAGAATTTTCTACCGCCTTATCCAAAACCGTATAATCAAACTTATTGGCTTCCTTTTGCACCCTTGCAAATGAACCATGCGTAACAGGGCCTTTTGATATAACCCCACAATATTCTGGCATAGTTTCTGCAAATTCTTTTGTGCCAATCAGCTCAGCTATATCGATAATATCTGGTTTATTCATAGTAGATAATGGACGAATTACTAACTTATCAGTTGCTTCGTCTATGAGTGCTAGATTTCTCAGTGTCTGACTAGAGACTTGAGCTATACTTTCTCCTGTAAGAAGGGCGTCTATACCCATATCATCTGCTATTTTTTGAGAAGCTTTGAGCATTAGTCGTTTTAGCATCACTCCCATATATGACTCATGGATTGAATTAAATATTTCGCTCACAACATCATCAAAAGGTACGCTTATGAAAGATATCCTATGAGTTGAAGCAAACTTCTCCCATAGATAATAAGCCACTTGCTTAACCCCAATCTCGTGAGCTAATCCTCCAAGATTAAAAAATATAAAGTGCGTTTTTAATCCTCGTTTCATGGTGAGATATGACGCAACCGTCGAATCAAATCCACCAGACATCAAAGACAAAACTTCACCTTGTGAACCAAGCGGAA
>JALUMJ010000077.1 GCA_027040375.1 Campylobacteraceae bacterium | reverse complement strand
TTGGGGATTCAGCCAATTTTTTGGACACAAAATGGTCATCCTCTATATTTTCCATTTGATTTAAAAGTTACAATTCCTATGATGGTGATAGGGCATCTGCTTTTTGGTTTAGCAGAGGGAACTTTTACACAGATTATTTACACTCTTCTTAAAAACGAGAAGGAGAAAGTTTATGAGATATAAAGTATTTATGATTTTGGGTACATTTTTGCTATTTGTGCCTTTTGGGCTTTTGACTTCATCTCCGGCTTGGGGAGAATGGGGAAATGAATATTATCTTAAAATCCTAGGTTATGTACCAAAAGGTATGCTAGCTAACAACGGAATCAAACCTCTTTTGCCTGATTATTCACTAGAGGGAGGAAATGAAATTGTAGGATATTATCTCAGTGCTCTCATCGGTATTGTATTGATCTTTTCCATCTTTTTTATTTTGGCAAAACTTGATAAAAATAGGAAAAAAGATGTTAATTAATCTCTCATTTTTGGTTGTTTTTTTCATCTTGTTATGGCTAAAAGATTTACTTCTTATATCCTTTGCTTTGATTTTAATTTTAGCTATAGCACATAAAGACCTGTTTAGATTAAGTAAAAAAGTTTTTAAATCCATCATTTTGTTTAACTTGGGCGTAAGTGCAGGATATCTCGTAATGGCACTGCTTAAAGATATCTCGCCTTGGTACTATATCTTGTATATTAATTTAAAAGTGTTTACCATGACTTTCTTTGTTTTTTGGTTTTTTTCGCAAGTGAGTATCATAGAATTTTTCTCTTTCTCAAAAGAGTTAAGTTATCTCTTGAGCATAACTATTTCGCAAATATATTCATATCAAAAAACTTTTGAGGACTTTAGACTGGCTTATAGAGCTAGATTTGTAAAAAATTACAGACAAAGAAAAAACGATTTCATAAGAGTAGTTTTTAGTTTTTTTCTTAAAAAATCCATAAGTGATTCACAACAACGGGTGCTAGCCATGAGAGCAAGGGGATTTTTTGATTAAATTGGAAAATATAAACTATAAGTATGAGGATAAGATGGCATTGGATGATATATGTCTAAATATCTCAAAAAATGAAAAAGTTGTCTTATTGGGTAGTAATGGTAGTGGAAAATCAACACTTTTGAGATTTTTGGCAGGTTTGTATTTTTCAAACAAAGGTAAATATCTTTTTGAAGATAAGCCTATCACAAAAAAGAGTGTCAAAAAAGAGTTTAGAAAAAAAGTTGGAGTTTTGTTTCAAAATCCAGAAAGTATGATATTTAACCCAACAGTATATGACGAGATAGCTTTTTCGCTAAAAGAGTTTGATTTTGAAGATATAGAAGATAGGGTGCAAGATATAGCACAAAAATTTAACATACAAAAACTCTTAAAAAAATCTCCTCTTAGCTTAAGTGGCGGTGAAAAACAAAAAATTATGCTCGCTTCCATATTGGTGTATGAACCAGAGCTTTTACTCTTGGATGAGCCAACAGCTGCTATGGACCCTAGAGCATCAGGATGGTTTGTAGATTTTATGATTGATATGAAAAAAACGGTGATTGTGGCTACGCATGATTTAAGTCATGCATACGAGATGAGTGAAAGAGCGATTGTTATAAGTGAAGAACATAAAAAGATATTTGATGGAGAAATTGAAGTTTTGTTTGAGGATTTGGATTTATTGCAAAGTGCAAATTTAATCCATAAACATAAGGTAAGAAAAAATATTTATGATACAAAGTATCACTTGCATTTTTAAAATAATATAAGGAGTTAATATGTGTGCAGATTGCGGTTGTAGTATAACAGAGGATGTTGGTGGACATACACACCACCACGAGCATATACACGATAACCCTCAACTAAATGATAAAAAAACAATCGATGTTATAACAAAAATTTTAGATAAAAATGACCATGAAGCAGGGCATAATAGGGCTCATTTCGACAAGCATGATGTTTTGTGCCTCAATCTTATGAGTAGCCCGGGAAGCGGAAAGACAACTCTTCTGGAGTATTTATCTGATATTGCTGATTTTAAATTTGGCGTTATTGAAGGTGATTTGGAGACGAATAAAGATGCTGATAGATTGAAATCAAAAGGTATCCAAGCTCATCAGATTCAAACAGGTTCAGCTTGCCATTTGGACGCTTTTATGGTGCATAAGGCTCTTCATCATATGGATTTGGATAAGGTTGATGTTTGTTTTGTAGAAAATGTAGGCAATCTTGTCTGTCCAGCTTCTTATGATGTAGGAGCACATTTAAATATAGTGCTCGTTTCGATTCCTGAGGGCGAAGATAAGATAGCAAAATATCCAGTTATGTTTAGGCAGGCTGATTTGATACTTTTTACAAAAACTGATCTTTTACCTTACTTTAAATACGATATGAAAGAAGAGAAAAAAAGTGCAAGAAGACTCAAGCCAAATGTTGATATCTTAGAAGTAAATATAAATGATATAGACAGTATAAAAAGAGTAGCACAATGGATAAGATTTAAAAAGGAGATGAGATAATGTGCCTTTCCATACCATCAAAAGTGATTAAAATCGATGAAAATAATATGGCGACAGTTGATACTATGGGCGTTAAAAGAGAGGTTACTCTTGATTTGATTGGTGAAAAAGTTGATATAGGAGATTTTGTTCTTATACATGTAGGATTTGCTATGAATAAAATAAGCAAAGAAGAAGCGCTGGAAAGCATAAAAGTTTATGATGAAATAGTCGCCAAAATGAATAGTGAAGAGATTGACCCAAGCGAGGGGGATGCAAACTATGCAACTTGATTTGATAGAGAGTTTTAGAAATCCTGAACATATCAAAGCTTTGGCAAAACTGATAAAAAAAGAGTGTAAAACAAAAATAAATGTGATGGAGATTTGTGGTGGACATACTCATACTATTATGAAGTTTGGTTTACCGCAGATTTTACCAGACTTGATTGAGTTTATTCATGGTCCAGGCTGCCCTGTTTGCATTATGCCAAAAGAGAGAATAGACCATGCAACTGCATTGGCTAGTCAAAAAGATGTCATTTTGGCAACATTGGGAGATATGATAAGAGTACCAGGAAGCAAGACGAGTTTGCAAAAACTTAGAGCAGAGGGGAAAGATATAAGATCTTTGTATTCTCCTTTGGATGTGATAAAAATAGCACAAGAAAATCCAAATAAAAAAGTTATATTTTTCGCTATAGGGTTTGAAACCACTACTCCTATGACCGCTGCTATCATAGAACAAGCTATAAAATTGGATTTAAAAAATCTATATTTTCATATCAATCATGTGAGCGTCCCTGAACCAATCGATGCCATTATGTCAAGTGGTGATTCTAGGATAAATGCTTTTTTAGGACCTTCACATGTGAGCGTTATCACAGGATATGGGATATTTGAGCCTATTGCTAAAAGATACCAAACTCCTATTGTGGTTGCAGGATTTGAGCCGGTTGATGTGATGGAAGCCATCTTGATGTTAGTAAGGCAATTTAATGAAAAACGATGTATCGCCGAAAATCAATACACAAGAGCGGTTTCACAAAAAGGCAATACAAAAGCACAGAACTTAATAAATAAATACATGGAAAAGAGGAGCCATTTTAGATGGAGAGGCATAGGTGATATTCCAAGTAGTGCATTAAAATTAAAAGACGAGTATGCAAAATTTGATGCAGAGATTGTCTTTGATGATATTTTACCAAAAGAGCCAATAGACGACCATAAGTTATGTATTTGTGGAGATATCTTAAAGGGAAATGCAAAACCATTTGATTGCAAAGTCTTTGGTAAGGCTTGTAAGCCATCTAGCCCTATGGGTTCCTGTATGGTTTCAAGCGAAGGAGCATGCGCGGCATATTATAAATATGGAAAATTTTCAGGTAGGGGTTTGAAATGATTGAAAAAAGGATAACACTCTCACAAGGTGGTGGTGGAGAAGAGACTAATAGTTTGATAAAAAAACTGTTTTTTAAATATTTTGACAATGAAGTTTTGCTAAAAATGGAAGATGCGGCAGTTTTGAGTATGGGGGATGGTAAAATCGCTTTTACAACTGATTCTTTTACGGTTAGTCCAATCTTTTTTAATGGTGGAAATATAGGAAAACTAGCCATCGCGGGAACTGTAAATGACATATCCATGATGGGTGCAAAACCACTTTATCTTACTTGCTCTTTTATGATAGAAGAGGGGTTTTTATATGATGAACTTGAAACGATAGTAAAAAGTATGGGTGAAGAGTTAAAAGTAAGTGGAGCATTGATAGTTGCAGGTGATACAAAAGTGGTGCCAAAAGGTAGTGTAGATGGACTTTTTATAAATACTTCAGGAATAGGCAAAATTACAAAAGATGGTATTTCTGCACATAATTTAAAGAGTGGAGATTCTATTATAATTTCAAATGAAGTGGGAAACCATGGAGCTTGTATTTTGGCTAAAAGAGAAGACATAGAGTTGGATATGGAACTTAAAACCGATTGCACAACACTTTGGCCTATGATTGAAGCATTGATAAAAAATGGTGTAAAAATCAAATCTTTAAGAGATGCAACAAGAGGTGGATTGAGTGCTGTTTTAAATGAATGGGCTGAAACTTCTGATATTTGCATAGAAGTAGATGAAGATAAAATTCCAGTTGCCGATGAAGTCAAAGGAGTTTGCGAAATGTTGGGTTTTGAACCTTATGAATTTGCAAATGAAGGAACTATGGCTATATGCGTAGAAGCTGGCGAAGAAGAAAAAACTTTGAAAATCTTAAGACAATTTGAAAAAACAAAAAAAGCTTCATTTATAGGAAAGGTATCTGATAAATATAAGCAAAAAGTTATATTAAATACTCCATGGGGAAGTGCTAGATATTTAGAGCCACCAAAGGGTGAGCTTTTACCAAGGATTTGCTAATCATGCATGAATATTCGATAGTTTCATCACTTTTAGATTTATGTGAAGAAAATGCAAAAAAAGAAAATGCAAAAAAGATAACAAAAGTAGAAGTTAAAATTGGAAAACTAAGCGGAGTAGAGCCAGATTTATTGCAAGTTGCATTTGATACCTTTAAAGAAAAAACAATTTGTGATGGGGCAGAATTTGTTATGAACATTCAAGATGTTGTGATTTATTGCAATGTTTGCAAAAAAGAGTTTACTCTAAAGCAAAATGAATTCACATGCCCAAAATGCAAAAGTTTTGATATAAATACAATAGATGGCGAAGATATGTATTTGATGAGGCTAGAGATGGTATAATATTTGTGATAAAATAAACAAAAGGTTTCAACATGTCCGATTTTCATCCTAAAAAAACAATTGTTTGGATTCAAGGAATTACTTGCAATGGAGATTCTCACTCTTTTTTTAACTACTCTGGTATGAAAAATTTTGCAAATAATTTTAAGATTATTTATCACCCCTTGCTTATAACAAGTTATGATTTAGAAGCTATTTTAGCGAATGAAGATAGATATGATTATTTGATTGTTGAGGGTTCGTTTACTAAGGTAAGAGATTATGTAGATAGAAGTGGTTATTCATTTGAACACTTAGTTGAAAATTTATCTAAGAGAGTTGACTATATTATTTGCGCAGGAACTTGTGCTAGTTATGGTGGTATATTTAGAGAGCGAGATAAAATCAATATAACAGGTGCACTTTTTAGTGGCGATGAAGAGGGCGGATACTGGAATGAAAATAAAAAAGTTATAAATATTCCCGGTTGTCCGCTTCACCCAAGATGGCTGGTTGATACTCTTCTTATATTAAAAGAGGGCAAGCCGCTATTGCTAGATGAATTTTTTAGACCAAAAGAGGTATTTTCCTATTTTGTTCATCATGGATGTTTGAGAAATGAGTATTTTGAATGGAAAATAGACACAAAAGGGTTCGGAGAAAAAGAGGGTTGCCTATTTTATGAGCAAGGATGTAGAGGTCCTATGACACATGCAAATTGCAATAAAATTTTATGGAACGAGGTGAGTTCCAAAACTAGAGCTGGCTCTCCGTGTCTAGGATGTACTGAACCTGATTTTCCTAGAGAAAATGTATATGAAACAAAAACAAGAATGTCATTACCTGCGGTACCATATGGTGTTAGTAAAAGAGCGTATTATACTATTACAGGAGTAGCAAAAAGTTTTAGGATAGATAGACTAGAGCGAAAACTTATAGGGGATGAGCATGAAGATTACTAAAGAGATAATAGAGCGTATTGAGGGAGAAGCCACACTCGAACTAGAATGGAAAGATAAAAAAATCTCGTATGCAAAGATAAAATTTTTGAATTATAGAGCAATGGAAGATATTTTAAAAGATAGACCTATGTTAGATGCCTTGATGATAACACCTAGGGTTTGTGGAATCTGTTCACACTCACATGTAAATGCTACAATTGAGGCAATTGAAGATTCTTATAGAAATATAGGAGTAGAATTAGAACTTACAAACAAGGCAAAACAGATAAGAGAATTAGTGTTAAACGCTGAAAAAATTCAAAATCATATAAAATGGTTCTATTTTTTGATACTTCCTGAACTATTTAAAATCAATAAAGAAAAATTTGTGTTAGCAGAATCCTTCAAAGACAAAGAGTGGTTTGAAGCTCAAAATGCATTAGCTACTGTTTTAAAAATGGGGGCAATCTTTTCAGGTCAATGGCCACATGGTTCTTATGTTATGACAGGAGGCGTCACATGTGATCCTTTGGAAAGTGATATACTAAACGCAAAAAACTATCTTTTGGAAGTAAAAGAATTTTGCGAAGAGAGGTTGTATGGGTGTAGTATTGAAGAATTTTTGAAATTAGATAGTATATCTGATTTGATTGATGGCAATTCTACGCTAGATATGGCAGTGGCTTTTATGAAGGAGTTAGGTTTTAATAAAATAGGGAAGAGTTATGATAGGTTTATCTCATTTGGAGACCATAAGGGAGTTAATGAACCTGTAAAAGCTCTTAAAACCAGATTGTTTAAAACAAATGTAAAATTTGTGAGTGAGAGCTTAAAAAATAGTTTTTTTGATAAAGGAAACAAAGGTTTTACTTATTCTAAAAGTGCAGTATATAAAGATAATTTTTATGAAGTAGGTCCATTAGCTAGGCTTATGATTAGCAAAGACTCGATGATAAGGGATTGCCACAGAAGGTGCACAGATTCTGTTATCACAAGAATTATAGCAAGAGTCAAAGAGATAGCCCTGCTTTTAAAAAGAAGTGAAGAACTTCTTGAAAATATAGATATTAGAGAAAAATCTATCATAAGCCCGATACATTTGCCAAAGAATATTACAGCTCAAGGAGTTGGAGTAGTCGAGGCGGCTCGTGGAACTTTGATACATAAAATTTCAGTAAATGAGGGGAAAATTGTAAATTTTGATATCATTCCGCCAACTGTTTGGAATCTAGGCAATGGAAGCCCTGAAAAACCTGCTATTGCCCAAAAGGCTATCATAGGACTAGACAGTGTTGAAAAGGCTGATTTTGTCTTTAAAAGCTTTGATATATGCTCCGTTTGTACTACACAATAAAATCATACCAAATTAAACCATAACTAAACACTTTAAAAAGTAGATAAGCCATAAGATTTAGTGTTTTAAAGTCGTAGGACTACAATATGTAATTCAAGACTTTAAAGTGCTAAAGATTGTGGCTTATCTACTTTCCCTTTGGGTGGCTCACTTTTGTCCCCACTCACTATTAAAATTTCTTGATTTAACTATGGCTAGACCTGCGAAATTTTAACAGCAATTGGAAACAAAATCGAGCCATTAAAGTGTTTAGTTATGGTTTAATTTGGTATTGTCACTTATTTGTAATATCTTAAATGTAATTTAATTTTTTTAAAATTTATTGTTACAATTCTACACAATAAAATGAATATTCATTCTATAAATGAGTATTCATTATTCTTTAAGAAACATTGTGCTTTAATTTCAATATAAATAATTATTCATTCATAAATGAATACAAATTAGGAGAGTTGAATGGAGCAAGAAAAATTGTACCAAAGTTTAAGCGACAGACTTGGTAAACTTTCAAGTTTTCCAAAGATGAAAGATGATGGAAAATCAATCGCATCTTTATTGGAAGAACATGGTTTCTCAAGAAGAGATTTTATGAAGTGGGCAGCAAGTATGACGGCATTGCTTTCATTGCCAGCATCTTTCACACCATTAATGGCAAAGGCTGCAGAGTTGACTGACAGACTTCCTGTTATTTGGTTGCATATGGCAGAGTGCACAGGTTGTAGCGAGAGCTTACTTAGAAGTGATGCACCAACGATAGACAGTCTTATATTTGATTATATATCGTTAGAATATCACGAGACACTGATGGCAGCTGCTGGTTGGCAGGCAGAAGAGACACTTGAAAGCTCGATTAAAAAGTACAAGGGAAGATATGTTTTGATGGTCGAGGGCGGTATCCCCTCAGGAGATAGTAGTTTTTACTTGACAGTTGGTCCAAAAGGGCAAACAGGAGAATCACATGCTAAAGAAGCGGCAGATAATGCACTTGCTATATTTGCAATCGGCACATGTTCAAGTTTTGGTGGTGTTCAAGCAGCAGCTCCAAATCCTACAAATGCTCAACCCTTGCATAAAGTTACACAAAAACCTGTCATAAATGTACCAGGTTGTCCACCAAGTGAAAAAAATATAGTTGGCAATGTTTTGCAGTACATATTATTTGGCACACTTCCTGCACTTGATGCTTATAATCGTCCAAAATGGGCTTACGGCAAAAGGATTCATGACCAATGTGAGAGAAGAGGACATTTTGATGCCGGTGAATTTGTGCAAGAGTTTGGTGATGAGGGAGCAAAAAAGGGATATTGCCTTTATAAAGTTGGTTGTAAGGGCCCATATACATTTAATAATTGCTCAAGAGAGAGGTTTAATCAACATACTTCTTGGCCAGTTCAAGCAGGTCACGGTTGCATAGGTTGTAGTGAGCCGGATTTTTGGGATAAGATGGGACCGTTTGAATCACCTCTTGCAGATAGACTGTATCATACTGTTTTTAGGGGTCTAGGTGCTGATGCAACAGCAGATAAAATTGGTGCAACAATATTAACAGTCACTGCACTCGGAATCGCAGCTCATGCAGCCATTTCGGTAATTAAAAAACCAAAGGAGTAGGTAAATGTCTAAAAGAATAGTAGTAGATCCGATAACAAGGATAGAGGGACATTTGAGAATAGAAGTGGTTGTTGATGATAACAATGTAGTAAAAGAGGCATACTCATCATCAACACTTTGGAGAGGCATAGAAACTATATTAAAAGGCAGAGACCCAAGAGATGCTGGTTTTTTTACACAAAGAATTTGTGGTGTTTGTACATATTCACATTATAGAGCTGGCATTATAGCGGTTGAAGATGCACTAGGCATAAATCCTCCTTTAAATGCTAAATTAGTAAGAAGTTTGATGAATATGGCACTCTATTTGCACGATCATACAGTTCATTTTTATCATCTTCATGGACTCGATTGGGTTGATGTTGTTTCTGCTTTAAAAGCAGACCCTCATAAAGCTGCAGATGAAGCGTTTAAATACAGTTCAAATCCTATGGCATGCGGTGCTGATGATTTGGTAGAGACACTTAAAAGAGTAGGTGAATTTGTAAAAAAAGGAAATCTTGGACCATTTGCAAATGCTTATTGGGGGCATAAAACTTATAGATTTACTCCTGAGCAAAATCTTATAGCTCTTTCTCATTATTTAAAAGCTTTAGAGATGCAAAGATTGGCTGCCCAAATGATGGCAATCTTTGGTGGAAAGAACCCTCACCCTCAAAGTCTTACCGTCGGTGGAGTAACATGCATCATGGATCTCCAAGACCCTGCACGACTCGGAGAATTTTTAACAAAATTTAAGGAGATGGCAGATTTTGTAAATCGTGCTTATTATCCTGACCTTGTGATGGCAGGAAAGGCATATGCAGGCGAAGCTAGCGTAAATGCAGGCTTAGGAACAGCAAATCTCATGACTTCCAAGGAATTTCTCGTAAATGAAAGTGAATATTTGTTTGACAGTGGTATTATCCTAAATGGAGATATATCTAAAATTTATGAGATTAACGAAGATAAGATTACAGAAGAAGCTACTCACTCTTGGTACGCCGACAATGAGCCTTTGCACCCTTATAACGGAAAAACAAATCCAAAATATACTGGATTTAAAGATGCCCAAACACAAAATGGAAAAGGCGAAATGGAGGATACAAAGGTACTGCAGGTTGATGGTAAATACTCTTGGATAAAATCTCCAAGATATGACGGAAAACCAATGCAAGTTGGACCTTTATCAAACATAGTTATTAATTATGCAAAAGGAAATAAAAAAGTTACTAAAGTTGTAGATCAATTTTTAAAAGATACAGGGCTTCCGCTAAAAGCAGTATTTTCAACACTTGGAAGAACAGCCGCTCGTATGATAGAAGCTAAAATTGTAGCAGATAACGGTCTAGAAGCATTTAATTCTTTGATTTCAAACTTAAAAGTTGATGATTCAACTTATACGACTTATCAAATAGATAAAAGCAAAGAATATAAAGGTAGATTTTTAGGAAATGCACCAAGGGGAATGCTAAGCCATTGGACAAGAATCAAAAATGGTGTCATTGAAAACTGGCAAGCTGTTGTTCCATCAACTTGGAATGCTGGTCCTAAAGATGCAAAAGGTGTTAGAGGACCTTATGAAGAGTCACTAGTAGGTCTAAAGATAGAAGACCTTTCACAACCGCTTGAAATCATCAGAGTTATTCACTC
>JALUMJ010000076.1 GCA_027040375.1 Campylobacteraceae bacterium | reverse complement strand
CTCTTGTGAATCGCAAGAGTATGATATGGCTTATCGCTCATCTTCTCCAAGTTAAATCTCTTTCCATCGGCTTTTCTGTAAAAAACAGTTTGATTTTTATCTTTTTGAACATTATATAGTGGAGAATCAAACTTTTTTGTATAAGCTATGGTTGATTTTATCTCTATTTTTTCATTGGTGTCAGCAAGAGTCCCCGCTAGTGTATTTGCTTTTTTAAATTTTGGTTTATGGCAGTCTTTGCATTTGACATCTTCCGCTTCTTCCATATGAAAGTGTTTTTTACCGTCTCCCATCACACCTTTTTCGGTATGGCAATCTATGCAACTCATGTTTGCACTCTTATGGTGTATGTCATCAGGAAGATTATAATAAAATCTTCTGCCGTCACTCATCTTGTGTGTGAAATCTCCATGTTTGTAAGGCGTGCCGTAACCTGCACTCTCAAAAACACCCTCATAAGAGAGTCCTATGCGATTTGAGCGATTATGGCATTTGAGGCAGTTTTTTGTTGGTATTCTTGTGGTAAATTTAGCATGTAAGTTGCCTTTTGTTTTTGAAACTCTGTGGCAGTCGCTACATCCTCCGCCTCTTGCAATTTTTTGATTTTTAAAAATCTTTTCATCTTGATTGATATGACAAGCAGCACAAAGTTTTCTAAAGTGGCTTTGAGCCAAAGAGATATTTGTATCACCTCTGATATCTGCTATACCGATAGTCGAGTTTAACTCTTTGCTCTCTTTCCATTGATATTTTAAAACATTTAAAATTCCACTTTGGGAATTCATCATGGAGTTACTTACTCTTTTTATTGTTTTTTTGTGGCACTTGATACAAAATATAGAGGCATGTTCGAGTCTTGCAGGGTTTAAAACCATGCCTTTGTGGGCATCTACTTTGTCCGTTGCCCATCTGTTTCCGCCATGACACGAGGCACAGCCAAATATCTCTTTTGGATGAGCATGATCGATGTCACTCATATCGTTGTGACAGCTTAAGCATTGGTCTGGTTTTGTTATCTTTGGTACTGTTTTTGGAGTAGTTGAAAAAATACTAAAAATTAGCAGAGCTAAACTGATAAACGCTAGGATAAAAAGTATATTTTTTAGTTTCATATTAAAAATATAGATACCGCTATATAAGTAATCAGCCAAATACCTAGCAAGATTTTGATTGTATTTTTATGCTTAGAATAATAATATATGGCAAGCAAAAAGAATGGAAGTGATAGAAAAAGATTGATGCTTATCGCAGACCAAGAATTTAGCAGAAGGTTTTCGGCTCCTTTAAAAAACCAAGGACTTGTAAGATCTTTTACTTTTTCGCCTGGAATTATATCGCTTGGCATTGTAAAAGATATTAGTGCTAATGCGCTAATCCCAAGGGCTATGATGAGATATTGGGCACTTACATGTAAGGAATTTATATGTTTGTATATTGCGTAACCAAGCAATAAGGGTAGAAAAATTATATGCCACACAAAAAACTTATAATAAAAGATTGTTGTGTCTTGTATAAGATTTAGCATCCACTTTAAAAAAGGCGTGTCTTTGATGAGGTTAAAGGCGACTTGAGCCGCTCCATTTGCGCTTAAATCTGCTTTTAAAACAAATCCGCTGAACATTAAAACTATAACAAGAATTAAACCAAAAATTGAATAATTCCATGATGCACTCGTGATATTTATCTTATTTTTATACAATTCAAGCCCTACATGTAGGAGTAAAAACAGAGTAAAGGCTTCTGAACTAAAGTAGTGAAGTTTTCTAAAAAAAAGACCATAAGGTATAAGGAAATTTATCTGCTGAACACTTTGAAAAGCCAAGGAAGGATGATAGGCGAATACAACAATAAGACCACTAAGTAAGCTTATAAAAAATAATCCCATCGTGAGATAAGATATAAATCTTGATGTATTTAGCATGTGCTAGCCTATGAAAAGTTTTTTATTTTTTATCTTGAAGGCTATTTTATCTAAATCTCTCTGTGCTGGTCCTTTTATTCTGAAGCCATCTATCGTGAACTGGCTATGATGGCAAGGGCAGATAAATCTATTTTTATCTTTATGGAAGTTGATTATGCATCCCATATGGGTGCAGTGAGCATCAAAAACTTCTAATTTATCATGGCTTTTATAGACAAAAACATTGTGTTTGTTAATCTTTGTGATGCCTTCATCTATATTTTTTAAAGAAATCCAAAATTCTTCGTTTTGGTTTTGTGTAAAAAATATAAATTTACCAACAGGATAAGCAAGAGCTCCTGCCATGGTATATGGCAGGAGTTTTAAAAGTTTTCTTCTCGTATCATTCAACATTTAAAATTAAACATTCAACATTGATTTAGCAACCCTCAAACTGAGCACCAGCAGCAGCTGCAGGTGCTTTTTTAGCAGTGGATTCTTCTATAAAAGTATCAAAATCTTTTATATCTCCATTGTCTGCAAGTTTTTGGATAACATCATTATAATTTGCCCAAGCCGTTTTTTCCCAAGGGTTTGCTTGAACAGCTTTTTGTGCATATAATTTTGCCAAAGGAAGATTATCTCCATCTACCATTTGCCTAGAAAGTTTTACATATTTTGCACATTCAGCTTTATTCATATTGTATTCTTGTCTATTTTGAGCACTTAGGTTTATGCCTAGTAAGCCAACTATGATACCAAGTCCAATAAGTCCGATGATTAATTGTTTAATTTTCATTTTTTCTCCTAATAATTTAGTGTGACATAGTAAACATTTGGTGATGTTCCCTCGTCCTCTTTAAGTTTATATACACTTGTTGCATCTTTTAGCATTTTTGAAACATTGCTATTTGTATCATTTAAATCACCAAAGTTTCTAGATTCTCCAACGCAAGTTGCTACACAAGCAGGATCAAGACCATTGCTGATACGAGGCAAACAAAAAGTACATTTATCGACTGTTTGTTCTTCCTCGTTGTAATATCTTGCATCATAAGGACAAGCAACCATACAAGCTTTGCAACCTATACACATATCAGGCTCAACCAATACTATACCATCTTCATCTCGCTTAAAGCTAGCTCCTGTTGGGCAAACATCTACGCAAGGTGCATTATCACAGTGGTTACATAGTGTAGGTAAAAATCCGATAGTAGGGTTTCCGTGTACATCTTCGCCTTCTACTTCGAATACCTTTGTTCTAAAAGCCTCTTTCATAGCAGGCACATCCCAATCGGTTTTACAAGAGACATAGCAGGCATCACAACCAATGCATCTGTCTCCAACTATAACCATCGCAAGGTTTTTTTGTTTTTTTGTTTTTTTATGTATTAAACTCATATTATGCCTTTACTACTTTTACAAAACCATTATGAAATGCCGCCGCTCCACTAAGTGGATCAACACCATCACTGATAAACCAATTCTCTTTAGTACCTTTTTCATATCCTCTAGTCCAAGCTTTGGTTGTGTGTCCAAAACCATGATGGATAAATACAGAGCCTTCTTTGATTCTTTTTGTGACTTTTAGTCTTTCGCTATGATCTGATTTATGTTCTGTTTTGGCATTTACCAAAGAGACCATATCTCCGTCTTTAAAACCCATCTTTTTAGCGTCTTTTGGATTCATCCAAACAGGTGTATCGTCTTGAAGCTCTAAAAGTACCCAATTGTTTTGACTTCTTGCATGTGAGTGGTGAGGAGTTCTGCCAAAAAGCATTCTAAACTCACCTTCTTTTGGCATTACAGGGTCTTTATACACAGGAAGTGGAGAAAAGTCATCTCCTTGTTTTTTTGCCATCTCTTCGAGGTCTTTTACATATAGTTGTACTTTCCCAGTTGAAGTTGAAAAATTCAGTGCACTTCCGCTTGCATTTGGATATGGATCAACATCTTCAAAAAGTAAAACTCCATCTTTTTCCAATGTTTCCATTTGCTCTTTGCTCAAAACTTGCGATAACTCTTCAACTTGTTCTTTTGGAGATTTTTCAAACCAATCATCCAAATCAAACTCTTTTGCTATACCTTTGCATATCTCAAAACACCCTTTGGTATCATATATAGGTTTTACAGCTGGCTTTCTAAGAGCTATAAAAGGTGTTTTGTCTTTTTGTACAAAAGGAGCATCGTATCTTTCAAGATATGTTGATTCTGGAAATATAACATCCGCATACATTACAGTATCGCTAAATTGAGTGTCAATTGCTATGAGAAGTTCAAGATTATCTATAGCTTTATATAGATTATTTACTCCGATACTTGAGTGAGATAGAGGATTTGTACCATATAATATCCATGCTTTTATCGGATACGGTTTTTTTGTTAGTGTTGCCTCGTATATGCCATTTGTTCTGCCAAGGCTTGTAGGAGCTAGTGGATATTTTTCTCCCTCTCCAACGCCATCAGCTCTTCTAGCATCAGGAGCATCAGGGAGTTCTTCTTTTGGAAAATTTACAGGAACTTTACTTCTTATAAAAATTCCTCCAGGTACTCCCCAGTTTCCCATGAGTGCATTTAATATGGCTATGGCTCTTACTGTTTGAGTATCATTACCATATCTTGTCATCCTTCTTGCTGGAATTGCTACAACATTTGGAGCATCTTTGGCAAATTCCCAGGCGATTCTCTCTATAGTTTTGGCATCTATTCCTGTTTTTTCACTCGCCCATTTTGGTGTATATTTTTTTATATGTTTGCTTAGTTCATTGTAACCATAACAGTATTTTCTTGCAAAATCCATATTTGCTAAGTTGTCTCTGATGATTACATGTATAAATCCAAGTGCCAATGCCATATCTGTTCCAGGATTTATCTGTAGCCAGTCAGTTGCTCTTACGGCTGATTCGCTTTGTCTTGGATCTATATAGGTTAGTCTTGAGCCTCTTGCCAAACCTTCGGCAAAATCCTCAGCTTCTCTTACTTGAACAGATCCAGCCATGTTTCTGCCAAAAATTATCATGTGTTTTGAGTTTGACATGTCAAATGTCTCATGTCCGCTCACACCCGTTCCAAAAGTCAAAGCCCAAGCCATTTCACGGCTTCCCATACACTGTGAATATGCAGGTATCGTGATATTTGGACTACCTATCGCCATTGTTAGCATATGAGGATATGGTTCGCCTGTTCCGTGCATAAAAGTTGCTAGTGTTTCAGGACCAAACTCATCTATAAGTGGATTTAGTTTTTTATAAACATATTTATACGCTTCTTCCCAAGATACTTTTTTGAATTTTCCTTCTCCTCTTTTCCCTGTTCTTATCAGTGGAGATTGGATACGGTCTGCATCATAAGTTGATTGGATTCCTGCATTTCCTTTGGCACAAAGATGACCTCTGTTATTTGGGTTTAGCTTGTTTCCTTCAAGTTTATGAATTACACCTTTTCTTGTATATACATTTACACCGCAATTCCAAAAGCACATCTCGCAAAAGCTAGGAGACTCTACACCTCTGTCGTATTTTAAAAATCTAGCACCTCTTGTGGCTTCTTGCTTGGCAGATGCTTTTAGTGGAGATGGTAGGCCAGTGATTCCTGCTGTTATAGCGACTGAACTAGCACCTGCGAGTTTTAAAAATCCTCTTCTTGATATATTGTGTCTTCTCATCAGTGTGTCTCCTCTTCTAAGTTTATAAATTTTTCCCCTAAAAAGAAGATTAGAAGTGCAACTCCTAAGCCACCTATAAAGATAGAGAGTTCACTGTTTGAGACATGATAAGTATGAAGCATAAAATTCATATGAATATCTGGCCTAGTTAGAAGTTGTCCTCCGACTATACTATCAAATCTTGCAAAAAACATACCGACTAACATAAATAATCCAGCTAACGCAGATAAAAATGGAGATTTAAAACCGCTGATTGCAAGTAGTATAGCAGGAATTATAATCCCCAAACCAAGCTCAAGATAGTAAAAGTTAAAAGCTAGAGGACCATTACCAATAAAAAGTTTCATAGTTGCATCAAGCTCACTTTGTGCGCCATAGGTATTTAAAAATACATTCCAAGTATCGACAAAAAACATCAAACAGAGCCCTAAAAAAAGCATTTTGCTAAGAGCGCTTACATTCTCTATCAAATTTTTTCCTCTGCCACTTACAAATATCATCATCAAAACTATCGCTGCACCTGCGGTTACGGCTGAAATGATAAAAAACAGTGAAAAAGATGTACTGTGCCAAAGTGGTCTAGTTGCATTTGATGCAAAAACAAAAGCTAGTGTAGAGTAGGCGATGACACCTAAAAACAAGCCAAAAAGTGAAGCAAAAAATGCTGATTCGTGTTTTTTACTTACTAAGAAATATACCTCAATAGCAAGCAATGGTAACTCTATCATATAGAGTGTAACCATCCACCAGATAGGCGAAGTTATCTCAAAATTTGTGTAATATTTTAACAATCTTAGAGTTTGTAACTGATATGGTCCAGCCAATTCCCAAAATATGATAAAAAATGCTCCGACAAGAGCAGAGAGTGAGATAAGTGCTACTCTTTTGCTCATCACATGAAAGGCATTTACCTTAAATACATGTGCCAAAGAGCCTATGATGGCAGTTCCCGCACTAATACCCACTAAAAAAGAGTATCCTATGATTAATATGCCCCATGGCACCTCTCTGCTAATTCCATAAGATGCTTCTTGCCCATTTAAAAAGACTTGATACATCCCATAGATACTAACAGCTGCTATAAGAAAAGACAAAAATAGCCATACACTCGAGGGCTTTTTTTGTATAATGCTTGCGTTTGTACTCATAATTTCCCCTTGAAAGAACTTATAATTTGTTTTGAAACTTCTATTGCGTAGCCGAAGGTTTTTATCTGTGTTGCAGATTGCAAAGAGCTTGCAAAATCATCTATCCAAGTTAAAAACTTGGCAAACTCTTTTATCTCTTCTTCTTTTCCATCTTCAGCTAATATTGCAATAAATGAAACCATGGAAGATAAATTGTCAGCCGGTTTTTTCATACTCTTGGCATCAAATTCATATCCACACCTATTGTAAAAATCAAGAATTTTTGACAGAGTTTTTCCTGACATTTTCCCATCTATCCACCAAGATGCATATGGTACGCATTTTAGTTTTGTGGAGTTGATAGAAAAAATCTGTATATATTCTGCTTGCAAGTCATCAAGAACAACTTCTTGCGAGTTACATTTTGTGTTTGTCAAATCTTCTAGTTCTTTTAATTTCTCTTTGTAGTCATCATTTGGATAATCCAAAATATCCGCACACAAATAGAGTGCGGATATTTTATCATTTGAAGATAGGTCCAAATTACTTGTCGCCTTTGACAAGTCTTCTTTTTGGCCATCTAGTATAGTCAGCCATACTTCCACTATATAATCTTGATTTATTGCCCATTCCGACAACATATCTTCCTACAAACCAAGGTCCAGCAGCTAAGTGACCAGTGTTACAGTAAGAGATGATATCTTTATTTGTGTTGAGTCCTGCATCTTTAAACTTTTTAGTAGCAAATGCTTTGTCTCCAAGATAAAAAACACCATCTTTTTTTACAGCTAAAACTTTTGTACTAAGAGGTTTTGCACCTTTTAAGTGACCTTCATGTAATCTTCTAGGATCTTTTGCAGTTCCATCCCAGTGTTTACCTTTGCCTGTTGCATCTAAAGTTTGAGCATCGCCTGTCCAAACAGCTTCATCAACATCTTCGCCTGTTGCCATTATGGTTTGATTGAATTTTCTACCTTTGAAGCTAAAGTTTCCTCTTTTCACTTTTGGTCTCATATTGTTAACTGCTCCACCAGCTTTTTTCCAGCCAGCAAATCCGCCATTTAAGATAGCTACATTTGGGAATCCATAATATTCAATTGTAAAGTCTGCAAGTGCAGCATTTCTATAATCTTTTGCAACTTTTCCAGCACTATATAAAATGATAGCACTATCATTGTTTACACCACTTTTCTTCATAGTTCTTTTGATTGTAAGTGGAGAAGCAACATAACCAGGAATTGCTTTTTTAGTAACTTTACTATAATATCTTCCTTGTCTAAAGTCTTTGCTTTTCCATTGAACCGCACCTTTGATATGACCTACTTTATAGGCTTTGACATGTTTTCTTGCATCAATGATAACAAGATTTTTGTCACCCATATGTGCTTTTAACCATGCAGCATCAACGATATGATTTGCAGGAACTGTAAGAGCCATTGCAGAGGCACTAATAAGAGCTGATACTATCAACCCGCTTGTAACTTTTTTCATATATTCTCCTTAAAAATTTATTGTAAATTTATTTTATAATAAAAAAGGGAGTAAAAAGGGAGTTTGGAGTATATTTTTAAAAAATTATAATAAACATAACTCCCGTGTGTAGATTCTTCACACTTATAGCACCTTCATTGTTTTTTTCTATGATCATTTTTGTCATATATAAACCTATACCTGTACCACTATTTGATTGCTTTGTTGTGAAATATGGCTCAAATATCTTATCTATAGGTTTTATTTTTATACCACCAGCATTGTCCTCGATAGTAACAACTTTTTTTGAGTCTTGCATAAAGGTTTTTATCGTGATTTTAGGGTTGTTAATATTTCGTTCTAAAAAAGTATCATTTGCATTTTTGATTATATTGACTAATGCTTGTACAATTTCATTTGGATATCCATTTAGAGTAAAATTTTCTTGTATCTCTATGCCTAACTCAATTTTGTTCTTATTCAGTGTGGCACTCAACAGTTGTTCTGCCATAATTATGACATTTTTTATATTATATGTTTCCTTTGGTTTTACGGAAGAGAAAAAATTTCTAAAGTCGTCTATGGTATTTGACATATAAGAGATTTGATCGTTTGCTTCATCTATTTTTTCTTTGAGCTTTTCTTGTGTTAGTTTTCCTCTTTCTTGGTTTAATTCCATATTTACAAGTATAAACGATAGTTGTGCAAGAGGTTGTTTCCATTGGTGTGCTATATTTCCTATCATTTCACCCATCGAGGCAAGTTTGTTTTGATTTAGCAGTAGAAGGTCTTGTCTTTTTTGAAGTTTTAAGTTCTTTTTGTAGATAATATATAAAAATATATAAAAGATTATAAAAACTATCAATGCTATAAAGATGGTAATCAAAAAGTCTCTTATATGTGCTGAAATTATATGAGATAGAGGAACTTTTAGTGAAATCATAGCTCTCAAATCTCCAACTTTTTCATAAAATCCAGCTCTATTTCCATACATCTGCACTAATTCTTTGGGTGCAATATTTGGTGAACTATGACATTTCATACAAGATTTTTGATTTCTTTCTATAGGAACTGCGACATAAAAATAATTTTTACCATTTTCTTTTATAATTGTTGAGAACTCTTTTATCTTGTTTTGTCTAAATTTTTCTAAAATCTTTTTTTCAAAGTCATCGGCTTTATTTATAGGGTTTCTAGGGTTTGTTGCTGCAAGTTTAAATTTATATGGGATTTTATGTTCCAATTTTTGTGAATTTGTGTACATGTGATGTATGGCATCTACTATATATGTTGAGGAAAGAATTCTTGAATCAAAGAAACCTTTGTGCAATTCTCCTCTTTTTTCAAGACTGTAAATAACAGGTTTTTGGATATTTTCTATATATTTTCTTATTGTTTTTGTAGTATTTAGTATATTTACTACTTCTTGTTTTGCATCTTTCACAACAAGGTGTTGATAAAAATTATAAAAAAAACCAACCATTATGAGATATAGCATAATTAGCAATATAGCAGAAATTCTTAGATTTATTTTAAACATTCTAATCAATCAAACAATTTTATACATATAGCCAACACCATATATATTCTCAATCATCTCTTTTTCTATCTTTTTCCTTAGCTCTTTAATGATAAATTTTATTGCCTCTTTGCTAGGTATATCAATCCCCCAAATATAATTATATATACTATTATATGAGACTGTTTGATTTGGATGCTTGATAAAATACTCTAATAATCTGCTTTCATTTATGGATAGTTTATTGCTTTTTTGATTTACATGTATAGTTTTTGTATAGGGATTATATATGCATTGCTCATAAAGTTTTATTTCTGTTTTATTGTCTGATAACTCCAAAGATACAGCTTCTAGTGCTTCTACAAGAGTATCTTTATAACAAGGTTTTGGGAGATATTTTGTGATTTTTAGTTCAATTGCTCTCCATAAGTATTCTTGCTCTGTGTGAGCAGATATAATTATGATAGGAATTTTTTTATCAGTTTTTCTGATTCTTCTTATGGTTTCTATGCCATCAAGTTTGGGCATAAAGACATCAAAGATAAGCACATCATGGCTACTATTTTCAAGTTCTCTTAAAGCTTCCTCGCCATTTGTAACACCTGTAACTTTTTGAAAAAAGAATTCTAAAATTTCAATAGTATTTTTTGCTATTCCTTCATCATCTTCAGCATATAAAACTTTTTTATCTGATAAAATATCTAACAAATCAACTTTGTTCCGTTTCATATTTTTATAATACTCCTTAAAAGAGATATTATAGCATATTTCTAAATTAAATTTATTTTAGATATAATTCGACAATGCTAATAAAGGATTTTTTATGAGAGAGTTAGAGTTAAAAAATATTTTAAAATTTGATGACAAAGAGTATCTGGTTTCAACTATCAGTATGAATGTTCGTCACTCGTGGTTTGATGGAGACCATGAAAAAATTGTATATGAAACTATGGTTTTTGAGATGAAAGATGATGAAATCTTATATGATGACCCTAAGTTTAATGAAAGATACAATACTATGGACGAAGCTGTAGCAGAACATGGAGCTATAATAAAAAATCCTGAAGAGTACTTATATCTATCCTAAATCTCAATAGTGAATATCGCACCAAGTTCCCAGTTTTTTGCGTATAATTTGCCGTTAAAATTTTCTTCTATTATGGTTCTTGACATGTACAGACCGATACCAGT
>JALUMJ010000075.1 GCA_027040375.1 Campylobacteraceae bacterium | reverse complement strand
TATTTTATGCAAAAACTAGAGGAGTTAGTAAAAAAGATCTATTTTGGAGATATTTGTTGCCAAATCTCTCACCCCCAATTGTGACGATATTAGGGCTTTCTCTTCCTGGTCTTATAGGCGGAAGTGTGATTTTGGAATCAATTTTCTCTATAAATGGCATGGGTCTATTGTTTTACCAAAGTGCATTAAGCAGAGATTATCCAGTTATCATGGGTATCTTGATAATTTCTGCTTTCTTGACACTTCTTGGCAATATCATAGCCGATTTAGTGCTCTTAAAATTAAACCCATTTGCAAAATAAACCTTACATGTAAGGTTTATTATTTAACTTCCAAATAAGTTTTTAAGTGCATTTGGATCTTTAGATTCGCCTTCCGAGCTTGAAGAGCCTTCTAATTCCACCAACTCTATTTCGTATCCAGTAAGCATGGATGTTAAGCGTATATTTATGCCACTTTTTCCTATCGCTTTTGATTTTTGATCAGCTTGTAGTGTTACAGCAGCTTTGTTTTCACCGACTATTTTTACATTTGATATGATGGCTGGACTAAGCGCTCTTGATATAAATATCTCTGGAATTGTTGAGTACTCGATACAATCAATGTTTTCACCGTGTAACTCTTGGCTTACAGCATTTATTCTCACACCCCTAGTTCCAACTGTTGCTCCAACTGCATCTATGTTTGGGTGAAGCGAAGTAAGTGCAACCTTAGCTCTCTCTCCAGGTATCCTTGCTGATGCATTTATCTCAATCATCTCATCTTTTATCTCAGGAACTTCCATATGCAAAAGTGCTTCTAAAAATTTTGGACTAGTTCTTGAAAGTTCAACCACAATTCCTTGAACTTTGTCTATAAATACTTTTCTGATAACAGCTTTTACAACATCGCCTACTTTAAATTTTTCACCTTTTATTCGGCTTTTTCTTGACATAATTGCTCTTACTTCATTTACTTCTACAAAGGTATTTTCTTCATGATCTACTCTAACAACAGAGCCAAAAACACGACGCCCAACCATACTTTTATATCTATCAAAGATTTTAGCTTCTAAAAGTCTTTGCACATGAAATTCTAGCTCACGATGAAGTGTAGCCGCTGCAGTTCTACCTAGATTATCTAAAGGAAGTTCATAAGTCAATTCATCACCAACTTCGATATCAGGATCAACTTCTTTTGCAGCTTTTAAAGATATATAATTTTCATTTTCTTTGCTTAACTCTTGGGCATCATCTTTCAATACTATGACTTTTTGATAAAGCTTTAAATTTTTTGTTTCTATGTTTATTTCTGCACCATATTCGTATTCTTGCCCATAAACTCTTTTTGCAGTGTTTACTAGAGAAATCTTAACAGCATCTTTTACTTCATCTATGCTTAGTCCTTTTTCGTTTGCAATAGATTCGATAATATCTAATATTTTACTCAATTTATACCTCTTTTTTAGACATACGAGTATGCCAATATTTTTATCGCAACATTAATCAAATCAAAATATAGTTTTAAATTATTGCGAGTCTGAAGAAGATAATTATATCTAAAAAGTTTCATTTATTCAAGGTGTATTTTTTGTTTTAATGAGCAATTTATACAAATAAAGATAAAATACTATGAATTCTATGTCCATTGACGGGCATAATTTTGTTAAATAAAGAAGGTAAATAATGGAATTAAAATTAGCAAGAGTTAATCTTGAAAGCAAACCAAAAAGTATAAAATTAGAAAAGATAGTAGAAGCTGTTCAAAAAGAGGGACAAAAGATATTTTATTTTGATAAGGAAAATTCTCATAAAGATTTGGTAGCTTTAGTTGAGTATTTTGAAGAAAAAGACCAAAGCGTGTATCTTAGAGAAGTTAAGTATGCACTAGGTGATGATGATTACATGTATGAAATACACATCCTCTAAGGTATAAAATTGTCAAAAAAATTATATATTGAAACTCTTGGATGCGCTATGAATGTTCGTGATAGCGAGCATATAATAGCAGAACTTGAAGATAAAGAAGATTATCGCTTAACTGATGACTCAAGTGAAGCTGATTTGATTTTGATCAATACATGTAGCGTAAGAGAAAAGCCTGTGAGTAAACTCTTTTCGGAGATTGGCGTTTTTAATAAGCATAAAAAAGATGGTGCAAAGATAGGTGTTTGTGGGTGTAGTGCCAGCCATCTTGGGAAAGATATATTTAAAAGAGCTCCAGAAGTAAACTTTGTACTTGGTGCTAGAAATGTTTCTAAGATTACAAAAGCGATAAAGAGTGATAAATTTATAAGCGTTGATATAGATTATGATGAGAGCAATTACGCTTTTAGTGAATTTAGAAATAATCAATACAAAGCTTTTGTAAATATATCTATCGGTTGTGATAAAAAATGTACATATTGCATAGTGCCTCACACTAGAGGTGATGAGATTTCTATACCAGCAGAATTGATAATAAATGAAGCTAGAAAAGCTGCAAAAAATGGCGCTAAAGAGATATTTTTACTTGGCCAAAATGTTAATAATTATGGCAGAAGATTTAGCGATAAGGCACACCAAAAGATGGATTTTAGTGATTTATTGGATATGGTGAGTGAGATTGATGAGGTTCGAAGAATCAGGTTCACATCTCCACACCCTTTGCATATGGACGATAAATTTTTGGAAGTATTTGCAAAAAATCCAAAAGTTTGTAAATCTATGCATATGCCATTACAAAGTGGCTCTACTCGTCTGCTTGAAAAGATGAAGAGAGGTTACTCAAAAGAGTGGTTTTTAAATAGAGCTTTAAAACTAAGAAGTATGGTGCCAGATGCTTCAATCAGTACAGATATCATCGTGGGATTTCCAGGTGAGAGTGATGAAGATTTTGAAGATACGCTGGATGTGATGAAAAAAGTAAAATTTGAGCAGATTTTTTCTTTCAAATACTCTCCAAGACCTTTAACGAAGGCTGCTGAATTTACAAACCAAGTTGATCCGCAAGTTGCATCGCAAAGATTGCAAAGACTTCAAGATTTGCAAGAGAAGATTTTAGATGAAATCTCTTTGACAAAAAAAGATAAAGAATACAAAGTATATTTTGAAGAAAAAAGAAACAATGGACTACTAGCAGGCAAAAGCGACAATAATGCACTAGTACAAGTTGAAGGCAAAGATGAATGGCTTGGGATGATTAAAACAGTGAGGATTACAAACCCTAAGCGTTTGTCAATGTATGGCGAAGTTATTTAGTAAAGATTTTAAGCGAAAAATATTATTAAAAGTTGCACCAAGATTAGTTTTTATTTTTTTAAATGTTTTATATTTTACATGTAAGAAAAATTTTCACAGCGTAACAAAAGCGAAAGATATACCAAAACCTGCAATCTTTGCTTTTTGGCATGGTGAGCTTTTGTCGCTATTAAAAGGTTATATTGATTTTAGGCAAAGCACAGAAATAGACACTATCATAAGCGCGCATTTTGATGGTGAATTGATAGCAAAAGTTGTTGGTTTATACAAAGGAGGCTCCATTCGAGGGAGTTCAACAAATGGAGCAATTAAAGCTTTGAAATCTTCTTTTAAATCTATTGCTAAAAAAAGAGATTTAGGAATTACGCCTGATGGACCAAAGGGCCCAAGGCATAGTGTGGCGGATGGTGTTGTCTTGATTTCAAAGAAGAAAAATGTGCCAATCGTGACTTTAAACTGTAAACCTACTTCGTATTGGCAGATGAAAAGTTGGGATAAATTTGTGATTCCAAAGCCATTTAGCACACTTGATATTTTTGTGGGAGTTCCATTTTATTTAGATGATTTAACGATTGAAGAGTCAAAAAAATTGATAAAAGAGAGGTTGATGGAAAATGCTATCTAAAATTGTATTAGTAGTTGTGACTTTTTTATTTTTATCTCTTAGTGCCATTTATTTTATGGGAAATTCTTCGTATCAAAATTCATTTGAATCAAGATTTTATTATTTTATAGGAAACTATTCCAAGGCTTATGAATTAGCAAAAAAAGCATATGATGAGGACTCTTACAATAAAATGGCTTTTACGGTTTTAACGCAAAGTAAAATCGCAAAAGAGTATGTGGATTATATAAAAACTGGCAATGAATATTTTGATAAAATAGATAAAATAAGTTCAAAAAAACTGTATAAAGATGGAGATAAAGTTCGTGTCAAGTTGATATGTGAAGTGATGATGGGTAACTATGAAAAATTGGTACCAACAAAGCTCACGGATAAGGACTTAGTGAAAAATGCCAAGCAAATGTATGATAAATTTAAGCAACTATATCAACAATTATTTTAAATGGCATCATTTTTGCTTAGTTTTAAGCTAATATTTCATAAAATATAAAAACAGGAAAGAAAGGTTGTCTTCTAGTATGATGCAAAAATATTTTACAAATCTTTTTATAAGTATTGTAGCAGAGGATAACTCGTACAAAGTATTTTGCAAGGCTATGAAAAACTCAAAACAAAAGGATAAGTTTAAAAAGATTTTTCCCCTAAAACCAAATGCAGAATTTTTAAGCAAAGATTTAGAAGATTACCTCACATCACTGCAAGATAAATACAATTTTGTTTATATTGCCTTTTTGCTAGACTCTATGGGACAAGGCGCTATAAAAGGTGTGCAAGCAGAAGATTTTACAAAATTTAATGTTGATTTTAAAAACATAAAAAGTGTAAAATTTGACACTTGGTCGGCTTACGCCTCATTTATAGATATCAATTGGATGCACAAAAAGTACTCAAAGGTAGGATTAGATTTTATATATTCTCCTTTTGCTCTTTTGCATACTCTTCTTACTGAGCATAAGTTAAAAATTAAATCTACTCTTTATTTACTTAATCAAAAAGACTCCGTTACCTTGGCAGTATTTAAAGAGGGCACATTAGAATTTGGTGTGTTTTATAAAATAATCATAGAAGATGGCCTTGATAGTGCTGAAAGTGTTGAAAACTGGGAAGAAGAAGAGGAAGCACAGGGTGTTGAAAATCTAGCAACCTTAGATGAAAAACCACAGGCTGACGATGAGATGATGGATTTGAGTGAACTCGACACGCTAGATGATGATCTTCAAAGTGAGGAATTTTTAAATACAGATGGCACCCAAGGCACGGTTGATTACGAAGACGAAGATGATGATGTGGACATGGAAGATATAGCTTTGTATGGGCGAGATTTGCATATATTTAAATTTTTAAATAGAGCGTTAAAAGAATATTATAATAACCCAGCTTACAAGAGTGATTTTGTAGAAAATATGGTTATTTTTGATGGCTATGATATGAGTAAAGAGATAATCCAAAGTCTAGAAGAAGACTTGTATTTGGATTTAGAAATGCATAAGATAGATGTTAGTGAGATGGTTTGTGATATGTCCATAAAGGAAATCTATGACTAGTTATAGCTTTATAAAACCAAGAGAAAAACATCTATTTTCTGCATTTTCTAAGATATGGATAGCTTTTATAGCTTTCATATCTTTCTTGTTGATTGCCTTTGGTATTTTCTTGCTCGTTAAAATAGCAATATATAAAAAAGATACTATTAGAATAAATAATGAAAGAGTTATGCTTGATAAAAAAATTAACGAAAAAGATGATTTTATGGAGTACCTTTTAAGACAAAAATCACTTGGAGAGGAGATATTTTCTAGCAATACTCTTTTGAAAGATAGTATGAAAAATCTTTTTGACTTGGTTCCTGATCAGATTACTCTTAGCAGAGTTATTATCAAAAAAGATTCTTTGATTATATATGGAAAAACTCCCACTAAAGATTCTTTTAATTTTCTTTTATCTGCTCCTTTAAAATCAATCTTTTCAACAAGTAATACTATGTTTTACCTGACTCCAAAGGGTTGGTATAATTTTGTTAGCACAAATAAAATAACAACAATGGATAGCTTCAGTGAATAATGCAGATAGAAGTTTGGAAAAGATAAACATCATAAAGCTACTGATATTTTTATCGATTTTTATAGTTACCACTCTTGTTTTGATTCTAGTTCTAATATTGCCAAATGTAAAGAAATATAGAGTTTACAGGGGTCAATACAATAGCGCAGTCGTTCATAAGGTAAGAGTGCAAAATGTTTTGGATGGTAGGATGAAAGAGTTAAAAAATTTAAATATTAAAAATAAAAAAGTTTTTGATTCTTTTAAACACGAGTTTAGAAAAGATGAGTTTGTGACATTTGCAAATAAATTTTTTAACAAAGTTTCACTAAAAGAAGTAAAAAAAAGCATATATAAAAAAGAGTTTAGAATTTATGAATTAAATGTTACATCAACTCTAAAAACACCTGTTAATTTTTACAAATTTTTAGATGGCTTAAATCACTATCAAAATATAATCCAAGCTGATTTTCCGATTGATTTAAAATCGAACGGAAAAACAATAAATTCTACATTTAAGATAAAAGTTTTTGGACTTCGTGCCTTAAAGAAATAATATCAAATCTTTCACTATGTAAATATGGTCTTACTTTAGTAGGTATCTGATTTAGCCTGCAAGATTCTTTAAAATATTTTGGCATATTTGCTTTTATAAAAGGTGAGATAAATATAAAATCCTTCTCAAAAACTATCGCAATTTTACCACTTATCACACAATCTTTTGTTCTTGTTATTTCGGTTCTTGCAGATGCACTGAGGAGAGCTCCTAATTTTTTGACAATTTTATCAATTTGTCTTATATTTTTCAAATCTTCTTTATCTCTTTTGATGACAAAGAGATTTTTGATTCTCAACTCTTTTTTTGGCAAAATAAGATTTATATCAGCATCTAAATACTCAAAACTTTTTACCAATCCACTTTCAAAATCTTTTATAAAAGAGTTTGAATATTTTTCTCTTATCTGATTTCTAGTATATTTAAAATCGCTATTGCTTTCATCTATAAAATACCTTATATCATTTGCTAAGAGAAAATTTTTAAGTGATTTTTTGCTTACATGTAGGAGTGGTCTTACTATGTTAAAGTCCTCTCTTTTTTCTATTTCACTCATGCCAATCATCTCAACCAAACCACTTCCTTTGCCAAGTTGCATCAAGAACCATTCTAATTTATCATTTAGATGATGAGCCGTAAGTAAGTTTGTGTAGCCGTTTTCTTTTATGACTTTAGTAAAAAACCCATATCTCTCCTGCCTTGCATTATGCTCAAAATTTGCGCTTTCGAGCTTACATGTATGTAAAAAAAGTTTCTTTTTGTATGAATTAGATAACTCTTTAGCGTATCTAACTTCATCTTTGCTTTGGACTCTTGTATTATAATCAACTATCGCCAAGTCAAACTCAATACCAAGGGATTTAAGTATAAAAAATAAGGCACTAGAATCAACCCCAGCAGAAAATGCCAAAAGATTCTTATTTTTTTTTAAAAAATCTACAGTAGATTTATGCAGTTGCGGTAACTGTTGCAAGTAGCTTATCTCCTGCTAATTCAGTTATCTTTGCTTTGTAGCATTTACTGATTTCAAGTTCACCGATTTGGGAATCATTTATAAGAATTTCGCCATCAATCTCTCTATCCCAAGATAATTTTTTGGCTCCTATGAAAAGTTCATGTTCGCTACTTTGCCCCTCAGTCACTAAGATCAGCTCTTTGCCTATCTCTTTTTCAAGACTTTTTTGTGTTTTTTTCTCAATTATCTCATTTAAGATTTCAATTCTTTTGTTTATGGTTTCCTGCGATATCTTATCTTCCATAGTGTAAGCTGGTGTATCTTCTTCATCTGAATATGAAAAGATGCTAACTCTATCAAAATCAAAATCCTCCACAAAAGAGCATAATTCCTCAAACTCATCATCACTTTCGCCTGGATGCCCAACTATAAAACCAGTCCTTAAAAAACTATCTTCAGATGCCCTCATAATATTTAAAAGTTCGAGTATTCGCTCTTTGCTAGCTCCTCTTTTCATCCTTTTTAGCATATCACTATTAATATGTTGGATTGGCATATCAAAATAATTATGAAAAACTTTTGAATCAATTATCTTTTGGAGAAGCTCGTTTGATGTTGTAGTCGGGTAAAGATATAAAATCCTAGCACTTTTTACGCCTTCTATATTTTCAACCATATCTATGAGTTTTATCAGCCCCTCTTTTTCATCTAAATCTCTTAAATACGAACTGCTGTCTTGTGAGATAAAACTAAAATCATAATATCCTTGCGCTCTTAGTCGCACTAGCTCTTTTTTTACAGATTCTAAGCTCCTTGAGAGTAACTTTCCCTTAAAACCGGGTATGGCACAAAAACTACAAGTTTGATTGCAGCCCTCGCTTAACTTTACATAAGTATGATGATTTGAGCCAGTTATTACCCTTTGTTCATCATCTATAAGATAAGTTGAATTTGAAAATATATTTTGTTTTTTATTTATGATTTCATCTATCTTGTTATAATCTCCAACACCAGTAAAAAGGTCAACTTCTTTAAGCTCTTTTTCTAATTCTTCTCTATACCTTTGCGTTAGGCAACCGCTCACAACCAAAAGTGAATCTTTCTTTCTTTGTCCATGCAGCGAAAATATGGTGTCCAGACTCTCTTCTTTTGCTGCTCCTATAAATCCACAAGTATTTACTATCAAAACATCAGCACTGCTAGCATCATCTGTTAATTCATAATCTCTAAGTCGTCCAAGCATCACTTCAGAATCTACTAAATTTTTGTTGCATCCTAAGCTTACTAAGTGTAGTTTTTTGTTCATTTTTATATCCATAAATTATCTATCAGTCTTGTGCCGCCAACAATGGCCACTACAAGAATGATGCTGTTTTTTAAAATTATTTTATCTATCTTGTTAAAATCTCTATCTACAATCTCTATGTATTCTATATCCATATTTTCCATGGTTTCACTCATAATCTTTTTAATCTTTTTGCAATCAAAAACACCTTTTATCATGGCCTGTGATGCAACTTTTAAGGATTTTGAAATTTTCAATGCCTCTGTTCTATCTTCCAAGCTTAAATATAAGTTTCTACTAGAAAGAGCAAGCCCATCCTCTTCACGCACTATTTCACACCCTACGATACTAATATCGAGAAAAAAGGAATTTACCATATTTTTGATTAGGTATAGCTGTTGAGCATCTTTTTTGCCAAAATAAGCATTTGTCGGATTTACTATGCCAAATAGTTTTAACACAACTCTCAAAACTCCATCAAAATGCCCCGGTCTTTTCAATCCTTCTAATATATAACCCTTTTTATTTGGAGCTAAAATTTGAGGTTCAATTTCGCCATATATCTCTTTTGTATTTGGGATAAAAACAGCATCCACACCAGCTAATTCGCAGATTTTTATGTCTGCTAACTCTCTTTTTGGGTAAATATCCAAATCTTCACCAGGTAAAAATTGAGTAGGATTTACAAATATAGATACTATGGTTTTATCATTTTGCTCAACAGAATTTTTTATCAAAGATAGGTGTCCATTGTGTAATGCTCCCATAGTCGGAACAAACCCCACGCTTCCTTTACAGTCTTTTCTGTAGTTTTTTAACTCATTTATAGTTTTAAATATTTTCATTTTAGTCACTTTATTGTAAAATATTACTAATCGTTTAATTAAGGTTGATATTATACCTAAAAGGAAATAAATTTGGATAATTATGAATACACAGAACTTTTAAAAAAATTAACAACTAAAATCGACAATATAGCTCAAATTATAAATCCGCAAAAAATCGAACAAAGACTCGAAGAGATACAAGCAGTAGAGCAAGATGCCTCTTTTTGGGAAGATGCAAAGAAAGCAGGGGTTATTCAGAAAGAAAAAACCAAGATTAATTCAACTTTACAAAAGTATCTTGAAGCAAAGAAAACAGTAGATGATAGTGCAGATTTATACGAAATGGCTCGTGAAGAGGGAGATGAAGAGAGTATAAATGACCTATTTAACGAGTCAAAAAAGTTAGAAGATTTGATTATAAAACTAGAAATTGCCATGATGCTTAGTGGCGAAAATGACTCAAACAATGCGATAGTGAGTATTCACCCCGGAGCTGGCGGAACTGAGTCACAAGATTGGGCAAATATGTTGTATCGAATGTACCTTAGATGGGCGGAGAGATGCGGCTACAAGATAGAAGTTTTAGACTATCAAGAGGGAGATGAAGCTGGCATAAAAGATGTGAGTTTTATGGTAAAAGGTGAAAATGCTTATGGTTATCTAAAAGTAGAAAACGGAGTGCATAGACTTGTGAGAATTTCGCCATTTGACTCAAATGCCAAAAGGCATACTTCATTTAGCTCCGTCATGGTAAGCCCTGAAGTAGATGATGACATAGACATAGTTATAGAAGAAAAAGATATCAGGGTAGATACATATCGTTCAAGTGGTGCTGGAGGTCAGCATGTCAATAAAACGGACTCTGCCATAAGAATTACCCATATAGAAACAGGCGTTGTAGTGCAATGTCAAAACGACAGAAGCCAGCATAAAAATAAAGCAAATGCACTAAAAATGCTAAAATCAAGATTATATGAAGTAGAACAAGCAAAACAACAAGCCATAAAAGATGGGGTAGAAAAAAGCGAGATTGGTTGGGGACATCAAATCAGAAGTTATGTCCTAGCCCCATACCAACAAGTAAAAGACAACAGAAGTGAAGTTGCATATTCACATGTAAGCAATATATTAGATGGTGACATAACAAAAGTCATAGAGGATGTGCTGATAAGTATAAATACAATAAAATAAAAAGGATGAACATGAGAAGAGATGCTATTTTGAGACAATTAGGTTATAGTGTAACTCCAAATGCTTTGGAGCAGGTGCAAAGAGTGATGGAAAATACTAAAGATTTTGATTATGTTGAAAAACATTTGATTTCTTTACATGATGCTTTAAAGCCAAAGTTATCATTTGTAGCGATTTCTAGCACGCATGATTATTTTAAGATAAAAAATGAAGCAGGCACTACAGAGATGATAAAAAATACAAATGAA
>JALUMJ010000074.1 GCA_027040375.1 Campylobacteraceae bacterium | reverse complement strand
GATAGCAAGATACCAGCTTACGAAAAGTGGGCAGTTGAAAACTTCAAAATAAGTGTCAGTAGTGCCAAAAAAGAGACTCAAATACATACTCACATGTGTTATAGCGAATTTAATGACATCATAAGAACCATAGAAGCGATGGATGCTGATGTTATCACGATAGAAACTGCACGAAGTGGAAATGAGCTTCTAAAAGTATTCAAAGAAGTCGGCTACAAGCAAGAAGTCGGTCCTGGAGTTTACGATATTCACTCGCCAAGAATTCCAAGCGTAGATGAAATCGTAAAACAGATAAAGCTACTCTTAGAAGTTTTACCAAAAGAGCAATTATGGATAAACCCTGATTGCGGTTTAAAAACAAGAAAGTGGAAAGAGGTAATACCAAGCCTCAAAAATATGGTTGAGGCTGTAAAAATAGTGAGAAAATCACTTACTTAGAGACATAATTATCCACTACCCATTGTGAAAATGGTATGGAAGAGGTGAAGGCTGGGCTTACTGCATTTAGTACATGTACGCTCACTTCATCTCCTTGGACTACAAAATCTTGAACTAATTCTAGTGTTTTTGTGTTTAAAAGTTGAGCTCTAATTCCAGGCGTACTCCAAGAGTCAAAACCGCTCATATCTAATGGTTTTGTTAATCCTTTTGCTAGATTTGTTAGATAAGTTTTAGAGTATTTTTTTACTTCGCTTATGGCCAAGTTTCTAAAACCAAAAGCATTTGTAAGAAAAAGTTTCGCTTCATAATACAAAATTTGCACCATTTCAGATAGACGAAAATTGTCAAATCCATTATAATTTTCTCTCCAAAAAGCTGGAATTGCAGTTGGTCCTATCTTGCTATCATTTTGGACTGCATAAGTATAGTGAACACCCAAAAATGGATTTGCGAGGTTTGGTACTGGATATACATTTGTTTCTAGTCCACAGATATTTTTCTTATCTTTTAGGTAAATTCCTTTAAATGGAATTATCACATATTTACTTCCAAAATCAAAATCTTTTGCTATCTTATCGGCATACAGTCCTGCGCAATTTATCAATTTTTTGTATTCAAAATTGCCATTGCTTGTTTGAATATTATGTCTCGAAAGTCTTTTTAGATAAGCTGTGTCAGTTTTTATCTCAACACCTAATTCTTGCGTATATTTTTTAAATTCTAGTGTTACTTCTTTTGGATCTATCGTAGCAGTTGTAGGAGAAAATAGTGCTTTTTCATTGGTTTTTATGAGTGGAAATCTCTCTTTTAGCTCGCTCTCACTCATCCAAGAAAGTTCAACTCCATTTACATCCCCCCTTCTTTTTAACTCTTCCAAACCCTCTAACTCTTCATCGTTTTGTGCAACCACCACTTTGGCACATTCGTTGATACGAAGTCCTCTTTTTTTGCAAAATTCGTGCATTTTAGCATTGCCAACTCTGGTAAATTTTGCTTTTAAAGAATCCGCACTATAGTAAAATCCAGCATGGAGCACACCACTATTTCGACCGCTACTGTGCATACCTACTTCTTTTTCTTTTTCTATGACAAGAATTTTGGCATCTTTTTCTTGCAACTTTAATGCTCTTGCTATATTTAAGCCTATAATCCCACCACCGATTATCAAATAATCATAAACCACTTATACCGCCTTTTGCAAAACAAATTTCTTATATCGTATCTTATGAATTGCCATCGCAATCACAAGTGTAATTATACCGATTAAACTTGTATCTTGCACTAAACCAAAATAACTCTCTATGTGAAATATTTTATCTTGTGAGAAAAGTAGTATCGTCGCAATTGCGAACAAACCTCTCTCAAAAATAGTCATCTTTATATCCCAATACCCCTCTGAAACAGCCGCGATACCTAAAAAACCAGGAATTGCAAAGGCAAAAACTTCAAATTTTTCTGGCCAAGTTCCAGTGATAAGTGGGCTAAATGCAAAAAGTATAGGCATGATATAAAATGCTTTTCCAAGCGAAAATGCTTTGAAACCCGTCTTCATAGGCGGAGTTCCCGCTATCGCGGCACCTGCAAAAGCAGCCAAACAAACTGGTGGAGTCAAATTTGAAACCTGGGCAAGCCAAAAAACCATAAGATGAGCTGAGAGCAAATACATGGTAGCTTTTGGCACATTCACCCCCGCACTAACAAGTGCAGCAGTTGCTGGGTCTAACATCAAACCCACCAATGCCGGAGCAGATAAAACAACCAACACCACATAAGCAGCAGTCGTAGGAAGCCCCATACCTAAAAATATAGCCGCAACTGAAACTAACATAAGAGCTATAAAAAGATTATGATTTGACCACTCCATGATCAATTGTGAAAGCGTTATGCCGACCCCTGAAATATTTATGACGCCTACGATAATACCAATACTAACAAGCAATGTTCCCGTAACTACCATATTTTGAGAGCCTTGTGCCAAAGCTTCTAAGATGAGTTTAAAATTCATCCTTTTTGTTTTAGTCAGATAAGATGCAGCGATGATGGTAACCATCGAAATACCAGCAGCATAAGTTGGAGTAAAACCTTTTATCAAAAGAAAAACCAATGTGGCGATGGGGATTAGAAAATGAAAGCCCTCTCTTATGATAGGCCAAGCTTTTTTGTCTATTTTATTGGCAATTATATTATGTTTTTTTGCATGTATATGGATATAAAAAGAGATTGAAATAAAATACAATATAGCAGGCAAAATCGACAAAACAACTATAGTAGAAAATGCGATTTGAGTCATCTGTGCCATGATAAATGCGCCTGCTCCCATAATCGGAGGCATTATCTGTCCTCCTGTGCTCGCACTCGTTTCGACAGAAGCCGCAAATATAGGCTCAAATTTAGCCTTTTTCATCATGGGAATCGTAATAGAACCAGTTGATACGACATTTGCAACTGCACTTCCAGATATAGTACCCATCAAGGCTGAGCTAAATA
>JALUMJ010000073.1:5421-11000 GCA_027040375.1 Campylobacteraceae bacterium | reverse complement strand
TGGTGATCTTTAAAGATAGAATCCACAACCATCTCTTCTTTGGTAAGCTCCAGCCTCTTTTCTATGCTGTTTTCTATGTTTTGGAGTATATTTTTTATCCTATTGATGCTAGGCGAATTGCTAGTAACACTTTGTCTTAAGTGAGATAGTTTTTGATATAAATCGATTCTTAAAAATTGATCTTTTAAGTATTCTAAATGGTCAAGATACGGGGTAATTTCAGGCAAAATAAGCTCATTATTTCCCTCTTCTAGTATCTTTAAAAATGATGTGCTAAGAGCGATGCTGCTATTTAACAATTCTAGATTAGATACAACTGTTGTGCTTACATGTAAAAGATTTTCTTGTGTAATCCAACCTTGCTCCATCAAGCTTTTGATAAGCGGTAAATGATCTAAAAAATTATAATTTTTCTCTAAAAACAGGTCTTTTAATAGCTCAAGTACAATCACTTGAGGATTGCCTTCTATCAACTCTTTTGTCAAGTATTTTAAGATTATAGCTTCATCTAGTGAGCACTTTAGATACTCATAAACTTTGGACTTAGCTACATCTTTATTTTCTAAAAAATCTACAAGATACCTCACTATTTTGCAAAATCTCCTTTAGCGATTTGTTCTTTTAGCACTCTTTTTAAAACTTTTCCAGTTGCATTTTTTGGTAACTCTTCTACTATGTATATATTTTTAGGGAGTTTAAAATTTGCAAGATGTGATTTTAGATATTTTTTAATTTCGAACTCATCTAAAACAACATCCTCTTTTGGCTGAATAAAGGCTAGAACCTCTTCATCATTTGCTTCATTTTTGATGCCAACTACCGCAGCACTGTCCACGCCTTCAAATTTTGCTATCCACTCCTCTATCTCTCTTGGATATATATTGATGCCTTTTGAGATGATTAAATCTTTTTTTCTATCTACTATATATATGTAGCCCTCATCATCTATCTTTCCCAAATCTCCAGTCTTTAGCCATCCGTTTATGATGGTTTCATCTGTGGCATCTGGTCTGTTTAGATAGCCTTGCATGATATTGTCACCACTGACAATAATCTCGCCTATATCTCCATTTGGCAACTCAACCATCTCTTCATTTACGATTTTTACTGTATATCCTGGAAGTGCAGGGCCTACTGAGAGTGGTTTTTGTTTTTCAAATGTATTTGCAGCGACAACAGGAGAGCATTCACTTAGTCCATAACCCTCTATCAGGGCTGATTTTTTAAATTTTTTACCAAATTCATTGAGTGAGGCTTCACTAAGAGGAGCTCCGCCTGAGATAAAGAGTCTGACTTTGTTAAAAAACATAAAATACCAAGGAATCTTTGCCTTCAAAAGTGCATTATATAGAGTTGGGACTCCTAAAAATACTGTTACCCTTTTCAAAAGTACCTGTTTTAGAACATTTGCAAATGGAAATACAGATTTAACGATAACCATAGATGCTCCGGCAAACAGAGGCAACAAGACTGTGGTTGAGAGAGTAAAAGAGTGAAACATAGGTAAAAATACAACAAATCTGTCTCTGTTTGTAACACCAAAAACCTCAACTGCTCCGACTGAATTTGACAAGATATTTCTAAAGCTAAGCATCGCACCTTTTGGATGACCAGTCGTGCCTGAAGTATAGATGATGCAAGCTAATTCATCAAGTGTAGGCAAGCTTTCAGGCTCCTCGTCTCCGAGCGTAGTCGCATCCATTTCCGCAAAACTATAATTGTTCTCATCTAAATCATCATACTGCTCACTCCATACAATCTTTTGTATCTTTGTAGTTTGAAGCAAATCTTTTGTCTCTTTCGCAAAAGATGGCGCGCAGATAAGAAGCTTGGCTTCACAATCATTTAGTATATACTCAAACTCACCTTTTTTTAAAAAAGTGTTTATAGGTATGGCGATTGCTCCGATTTTAGTAATAGCGAAAAATGAAACTACAAACTCGATAGAGTTACCAACAATCATGGCAACTCTATCTGTTTTTTTGATTCCACTAAACTCTAAAAATCTAGCAAAAGTATCAATATCCTGCTTGAGCTTAAGATTGGACACCTTGCGATTATCCATAAATAAGGCAATCTTTTTAGGATTATCCTTAGCATTGCTTTGGATAATCTCATAAAAATTTTGATACTTATACTTAAGCATATTAGAACCTGTATTTAAGTGACAATGTCACAAGATGGGCACTTATATTTGTGAATTTACCTACCATATGTTGCACATTTACATCGGCAGCTGAGATTGTTCTGTCATCTTTACTGTCATACAAATATCCCATACCAAATGTCATTTTGTTGTTATATTTATACTCAAATCCTACAGAATAGAGTTTTGCATCAGCACTTGGAAGTTCAAACCCTAATGATGTTGACGGTATAGGAGTTTTATCTATTGCAAAACCTGCTAGTAGTTTCAACTTATCATTGTATTGGTGTGTAACACCTATGCGATAAGCATTGCTATCTTTCCAATTTTTTGCGATAGGTTCATCAAAAGATGGCACTAATATGGCTGGGATTGGACTTTTATAATTAAAATCCAAATCTTTATACTCCGACCAGTATGTTCTGTCAAATTCAAATTCTACTGTTGTTTTACCATTAAATCTGTATGATGTTGCAAAAGCTAAAACAGCTGGCAGAGGTATGCTTACGCTAGCTCCTCCGTCATAAACTTTTGTGCCGTTTAGATAAAGTTTAGAGTTCCCTTCCTCGTTCATGTTTACATTTGATCTGTAAGTTAAAGCAAATTTCAACTCTTTTGTAGGCCTATAAGATAGAGCTAAGTTATATCCAAACTCTATAGTATCACCCTCTAAATCTCTTTGTGCATCTTTACCAATTCCAGAAGCATCACTCTTGACTATGCCATGACTATATATGGCTCTAAGTCCACCACCTATAGAAAATTTTGGGCTAAGAGCATATGAAACAACTGGGTTGAACTCTAAAATTTCAAGTGTAAACTCTTGCGCATAAGCCTTTTGGAAAGGAGTTTCCCATCTTTTTGAGAGCCCACCTGGAGCTGTGACACTAAAACCATATCTAAAACCGTTATAATCTTTCGAGCTTAGAAAAATAGTAGGAACAAAAAATTGCTCCTTTTTTGATGACCCATTTGCCGAGATACCTGCTACCGTACCAGTATAGTCCAATTTTGGTAAATTTATATATGTAAAATCACCCTCAAACAAAAGTCTATTTTCGTTGAAACCCATATTTGCAGGATTATAGTAGGAACTATCAGCTCCATTTGCATTTGACACATAAGCACCGCTAAGTGCCGTGCTTCTTGATGATTGCTCTGGTATCCTCCATCCGCTTGCCACCAATATGCTAGAAGCAAGAATGCTCGCTGTCGAAACTTTTAAAATTATACTTTTCATTTGATTACTCCATTTCTAATATCTGAAAACCATTTTGTTGCTAAACCATACGCAACTCCACCACATCTTTGATGTACAAAAGGTGCTGTTGAGGTCGCCGCAGGAATATAACTGCTCGGAATTGGCGAAATAGTTATCTTGCTTGCGCCGTTAGCACTAAAGGTACTATAAGCTTTTTGAGCGCTTAAAGCAAATGGTATGATTTCGTCATCAATACATCCGATTAAATTCATTCTTGATTTAGGAGTCCAGTTATATACACTATTTTGTGCAAATCTCACTCTAGCAGAATTGTTTGGATTTCCTTGATAATCATTAATAAAGCTATCTTTGAAAAGCTCATTTGCATAATGAGTATTAAACCCATAATCTCCGTTTGCAACATCAGCCAAACCAAGAGCTACATGTATAGGCACAGTGTCGTAATCTCCACCAAAAAGATTGACATTATTAAATACATCTGGCTTCACAACCAAATCACTAATATTGATATCACCGTATGCCTTACTGTATGAAGATGCAATCTCAGCCAAAAAGGCTGGATAAACCATCGGGGTATTCATATTTAAATCAAAAGTAGCCAATCCCTCAACATCATAAGGTCCAGCCATCGGAGCAACGCCCATCACCTGAAATTCTGAACTATGATTTTTTTCTATATCTTCTGCCAAAGCCATTGTTACATAACCACCCTCAGAGTAGCCGGTTAAATAGAGCTGACCATTAAATAATGCATGATTATCTGTCATATATCTTATGCTTGCTCTTATCATATCAAGTGATGCCTGAGCCGATTGCTTCATAATATATGGATGCACTTCGTCTTTAGAGTCACCAAAACCCACATAATCTGGTAAGATAGAAACAAATCCTGCATAACCACTCAATAGCAAGGCATCAGGATAGTAATGCTTTGATTTTTCAACATTTGTTGGGGCTTCACTATCTAAAAAAATTGTTCCATGATTGTCACAAACAGCGGAGAGTGAAAAAGATTTTCCTAAGCTTGTTAGATAAGCCCTATATTCATCTGTAGGAGTAGGAATAACCAATAATCCCGAAGCATTTATCCTTTCTCCTTTAATATTTGTTGTTTTATATATTATCTTTACAGCTTTGTATGCGAAAGTATTTGTTGCATTTGCATCAATACCGCCTGCCTTAACCATACCCAACACAGTAGAGGCATTTATATCATCCATAACTTCAGAACTAACTAGATTACTACCAACCGCATTAGCACCTTCATTTCCAAGACCTCCACACCCACTAAACATTATGATTATTCCAACCATAATATTTATAAACAAAAGCTCAAACAAATGCTTCATACAACGCTCCTTATTAATTTTTTTTTATCAGTAAATATAACAGCTCAATCTCTTCGAGCCATATGTCACTATTTGGTGTTTCTAGTATCATAGGAATATCATCAATTCTTTCGTCATTCATGATAAATCTAAAAGCTTCTAAACCTATTTTGCCCTCTCCTATAGACTCGTGTCTATCTACTCTGCTACCAAGATCTGGCTTTGAATCATTTAGATGCATACCCGCTAAAAACTCAAATCCAATTATTGTATCAAATTTTTTCATAGATTCTTCATAAGTCTTTAGCGTTCTTATGTCATAGCCTGCTGTAAAAAAGTGGCAAGTATCTATGCAAACCCCCACTCTATCCTTATCTATACAGTTTTCAACCAAATACCCCAAGTGTTCCAATTTGTAACCTAAATTAGTCCCTTGACCTGCTGTATTTTCTATAACAAGCTTTACATTTTTAGTTTTTCTTATCGCTTCGTTCATAGAATTTACTATATTTTCTAGACACTCTTCTTCACTTATTTGCTTTAAGTGGCTTCCTGGATGAAAATTTAGTTTATCAAGACCGAGCTTATCACATCTGTCTAACTCATCTATAAAAGCTATGAGTGATTTTTCTCTTTTTTCTACCTCTGGATGTCCTAGATTGATAAGATAACTGTCATGTGGCAAAGTATGCTTTGGTAAAATCTTTGATAACTCAAGATTTGTTTTAAACTTAGAGATAATTTCATCATCAAGAGGTTTTGCAACCCATTGTCTTTGGTTTTTAGTAAAAAGAGCAAAAGCCTTAGCACCGATTTTCATAGCATTTAAAGGAGCATTAAAAACTCCTCCGCTAGCACTTACATGTGCACCGATATATTTCAT
>JALUMJ010000073.1:0-5321 GCA_027040375.1 Campylobacteraceae bacterium | reverse complement strand
TTATAATCTCCTCAATTTTAAAAGTACATGATTTTTTCTATCTTTAAAATAAAGACTTTTTTTATTTATACTATATATTATGTCGTAATCTTTTGTTTTGATGTTTTGCTTAAATCCATCACCTGTTTTTATGATATTTTTTCCGTCATAAATCTCTTTTTTATCTAAGATGTCATCTAAAAAACTTTTATAATAACTATATCCAAAAACCCTTTGATTAAAATCTAATCTATTTGTGCAAAGATTATTTATACAAGCATTTTTATTTAGTTCTACATGTAAGACTATTTTTCCAGCTGAAAATACTTCTAAACTCTTATAGTTATCGGCTTTTGTTAAAAAGCCACCATCTGCTATGGCTAGATTTTTTGTTTTTACGACTACCTTATATGGGAGTGAAAAAGTTATATCTCTTTTTTGCGCGCATGCTGTTAGAAAAAATAAAATTATCGCTACAATTGATATTTGCTTTAACATTTGAACTCTTGTTGTCTTTTATTTCTAAAGTAAGTACCAAGCTCGGCACTGAGCATTCCAAAAAGTATCAAGAAAGCACCTCCTAGTTGAGTAAAATTTAGAAGTTCTCCTGCAAAAAAATACCCAAATACTCCAGCACTCACAGGCTCCAATGTAAAAATTATAGCAGTTTTTGCTGGAGTTGTGTATCTTTGCATAGCAGTTTGAACACCAAATGCAAAAACAGTTGCAAATAAAACTGTAGCTGCTAAAGCTTCTATAAAAGTGACATCCATACTTGTTGGCATTATACCTTTATCAAATATCAAAGAAAAGAAGAAAGAAAAGAAAGCGACTACAAAAAGCTGAATCGTAACCAAAAGAAAAACATCATATTGTTTTGAGAATTTATCAGTAAAAACTATATGAAGAGCAAAAGCAAAAGCACAGATAAGTGCATAAGCCTCTCCGACTCCAAAGCCTAATTTTCCACCACTTGTCAAAAAATATAACCCACATGAGGCGACAAGTGCTCCAAATATAGAATAAACTGAGGCTGTTTTTTTAAAGATTATGTATAGCAAAAATGGGACTATAATGACATTTAAGCCAGTTAAAAATGCTACGGTTGAACAGAGGGTTAGAGTTAGACCAAAGGTTTGAAAAGCAAAACCCACAAACATAAAAACTCCCAAAAGAGAGCCTGCTTTTAGAGTTTTAAAATCAATTTTTAAGATTTTTTTATAAGATATAAAGCCCATCAACAAAGCAGACAGGAGAAATCTCCAAAATAAAAATATATATACAGGAGTTTTACTGACCGCATCTTGTACTATAAAAAAAGTGCCGCCCCAAGCAAGAGCCACTAAAAAAAGTGAAAAATCAGCACCATATTCTTTTATCTTGCTTCTTATCAATGTAAACCTTAGTGAGTAAAATTGTTTTATAAAAAAAGTTTGATATAATTCTATCTAAAATTACCCAAAATTTGCACAAATTCAATACATAAGTGACAAATATGCAATTTTAATGAAATCTTTACTTTAATTTTAGTTATAATTGCTAGAATTACAAATTAGAATATTGAAAGGCTAGGATGGAGACTATCGTAAGCATGAAGGGCGTCGAAAAATACTTTGGTGATTTTCACGCACTTAAAAATATCGATTTTGAGGTTAAGACGGGAGAGATTGTAGTTGTTTGTGGTCCTAGTGGTAGTGGAAAATCCACTCTTATAAGATGCATAAATAGACTTGAAGACATAGATAGTGGAGAACTTATAGTCGATGGCATTGATGCATATGCCAAAAAGACAAAGCTCAATGAACTTCGAGCTGAAACGGGGATGGTTTTTCAACACTTTAACCTTTTTCCTCATCTAACTATATTAGAAAATATAACTATAGCACAAACAAAAGTTAAAAATATATCAAAGCATGATGCTAAAGAAGAAGGCTTAAGACTTCTAGAAAAAGTTGGTCTTGTACAAAAAGCCGAAGGCTACCCAAATGAGCTAAGTGGGGGTCAAAAACAAAGAGTGGCAATCGCAAGAACGCTAGCTATGAAACCAAAAGTTCTGCTTTTTGATGAACCTACAAGTGCCCTTGACCCAGAGATGATAGGTGGTGTTTTGGATGTTATGAGAAATTTGGCAAAAGAAAACTACACTATAGTTTGCGTTACTCATGAGATGGGTTTTGCAAAAGAAGTAAGTAATAGGGTCGTATTTATGGATGAAGGTGAGATACTTGAAGAGGGAAGCCCTGAAGACTTCTTCTCACACCCAAAAACAGACCGTGCAAAGAAGTTTTTACAAGAAATATTAACACATTAATATTTTTTAACCTTTTAAATAACTATTTCTTAGAGGCAAATCCTCCCGTTGGTCTGAGCCTCACGAAATAATTATTTAAAAGGTTAAAAAAATTCAAAGGAGAAAATATGAAGAAAATTGTAGCTGCATTACTTATAATGCTAGGGCTAAACTTGGCGGCTGATGATATCGGTTTATGGCAAAAATCTACACTAAATGCTATCGTGCAAAGAGGTGAATTAAGAGTTGGTCTTGAGGCTGGCTATATGCCGTTTGAGATGAAAAGTAAAAAGGGCAAAATCATAGGATTTGATGTTGACATGATGAAAGCTATGGCAAAAGCCATGGGCGTTAAGTTAAAATTAGTTCCAACTGCATGGGATGGAATCATCGCTGGTTTACTTACTAGCAAATACGACATCATTGCTTCTGGTATGACAGTTACTCAAAAGAGAAACTTGAAAATCAACTTTGCAAATCCATATATCAGTATAGGACAAACAATCCTTGCAAACAAAAAATTTGCTGGAAAAAGTTGGAAAGACATAGATAAAGCTGGAAATACTGTTGTTACAAAACTAGGAGTTACTGGCGAAATCGCAACAAGAAAAATGTTCAAACACGCAAAAATCAGAACTTTTGACACTGAAGCTGATGCGGTTCAAGAAGTTATGAATGGCAAAGCAGATGCATTTGTATATGACAAGCCTTACAATGCAATTTTTTATGCGGCAAAAGGAAAAGGCAAACTTGCTTTTCTTGATAAGCCTTTAACATATGAACCTTTAGGATGGGCTGTTAGAAAAGGTGATCCTGATTTTCTAAACTGGTTAAATAACTTTTTAAATCAAGCAAAACACGACGGCGTTTATAAAAGAATTTACGACAAGTGGTTCAGAAGCGTTAAGTGGCAAAAAAAGGTAATGTAATTTGTCTAAAAAACAGCAATCAATACTAAAAAATAAAATCTTCGGTCACATTGTGGCCGTAGGTTTTTTTGTACTAATAGGATATTCACTTTTCATAGCTTCAACTCATATGAACTATATTTGGAAATGGAATAGTGTACCTAAGTACTTTGCATACCAAAAAGAGATGACTATTCAAGCGCCATTTGATGGAAAAGTAACTATAGAAAATGGTAAAATAATAGTCAAAGGAAAAGACGGTGTACAAGATTTTAAGATATCTAAGGATTATAAAATCTTGGTTGATAACAATGATGATGTATATCAAGATGATGATTTGGCATCATATACAGTTTGGAAAGCAGGTCCTTTACTAAACGGACTAATCGTTACTCTTAAAATCTCAGCAGTTGCACTAATCATAGCTTTCATTTTAGCTTCATTTTTAGCATTTATGCGGATTTCTAACTATTATTTTTTAAAAGATATCGCTACTTTTTATATAGCTGTCATCAGAGGAACTCCTCTGCTTGTGCAAATTTTTATCTTTTATTTTATAATCGCTACGATATTTAGTATAGAAAGATTTTATGCTGGAGCTATATCTCTAGGTCTTTTTTATGGTGCTTACATAGCAGAAGTATTAAGAGGTGCTATACAATCCATAGATAAAGGTCAAACAGAAGCAGCAAAATCACTCGGCATGAACTATGTCCAAACGATGATTAATATCGTTATGCCACAAGCTTTTAAAAGAGCACTTCCTACATTAATTGGGGAGATGATTGCACTTGTAAAAGACTCATCTTTGGTTTCTGTTATCTCTATCACAGACTTAACAAAAGTCGGCCGTGAAATCGTTGCAAACACTTTTACGCCATTTGAAACTTGGTTAGTCATTGCTGCTATTTACTTTTCTATAACTTTTACGATGTCTATCATCGGGAGAAAATTAGAAAATCGAATGAAGCAACAAGGTGGAATGTAAATACATAGACTTCTACAAGATATTTGCAAAACAGATATCTTGTAGAAAATCTTCTTAAAAAATATGATTATTAAACTCTTCTTTTAACTCTTTTATGATTTCTACTTCTCTTACTTTTATATAATCTTCGATTTCTTTTGAATTCTTTTTATTTGGAATTATTTTCAAACAGTATCTATAAGAATCCATGTATTCAATTATATTTAGAATCTTACCTTTTATGTGTATATTAAATTCATTATCTTGTAATTTTAATTTAAATTTTATATCTACAGGCACGCCCGCATAAAAACCCTCATTGTCCTTGCTTATTACTCCTAGCCCTTCCATAGATAAATCATATAAATTACCTTTTAACTTACAGTCTTTTCTATCTTGTAAAGCAACTTGCACAAATATATCTGGATAAATTCTGATATGTTTCCTTTGAATCGCTGGAAGATTTAATAGATATACAAAATTAGATAAAACTATAGTTTTATCTAAGAAATTAAAATGAGAGATATCGGCTTTTATATATCTATCAAGATATTTGTCTTTTATCATGTAAGCTTTGCCCTCAAGCTTCATAGCGATTTCTTGAAGTTCGCTATCTAGTTTAAATGTTATAAAATCTCCATCTATTTTAATTATACTTCCTTGATGGCTTATAGGCATGCCTTGATATAAATTCATAAATCTTACTTTAAAACCATCTTTTTTCATTTTTCTAAAGATATTTATTATATTATTACTAGAATAAATCTGATTTTGATTTCCAAACCCTACTTTTGTATTATAGTCTTCTATCTTATCTTCTATGCTATTTTCTATAAAATTGGAAAAATTATTTAGTCTTTGGAGTAAGTTTTCTATGAAAACCAAGTCTGTTTTTCCTTGTTTTTTCATAAATAATACATATTTTTTATATATATAGATAATGCTTCTGTTTATTAAGAAGCCTAGATTAGTCTTATGTTTTTTCATCTCTAAGATTATATCATCAGGAAGCACATAAGATATGTCTTCTTCATTAAAAAGATTATTTAGCAAGCTTATAGCTATCATTTCAGTATCATTTCTATCAATGTCAAATTCATATCTAGTACAAATCAAATCAAAGTATTCGATAAAGTCTCGCCTAAAATTATCTAAAAAATCTTCAAATAAACCTTTT
>JALUMJ010000072.1 GCA_027040375.1 Campylobacteraceae bacterium | reverse complement strand
GAAAAAAAATACGAGGAACCAAGCGGTAGATGAGCGAAGTATATATAAACAACATTGCAGCATTTTTTCCAAATGATGCGGTAGATAATGACAACATAGAAAATGTTTTAGGTGTGATTGATGGAAAGCCATCTTTAGTAAAGAGAATAGTGCTAAGGTCAAATAAGATAAAAACAAGATATTATGCCATAGACCCTAAAACAAACGAAACAACGCACTCAAATGCCCAAATGGCAGCCCAAGCTATCAAAACTCTAGAAAAAGATGGCTTTGATATAAAAAGTGTTGAGCTTTTAGTATCAGGAACGACTGTACCTGATCAACTTTTGCCAAGTCATGCCTTGATGGTTCTTGGAGAGAGTAATTTAAAAGCAGTTGAAGCTGTAAGTATAGCAGGGATTTGCTTAAGTGGATTAACAGCTCTTAAGTACGCTTATGCATCTATAAAAGCAGGATTGATAGAACGCGCCATAACCACAGGAAGTGAAAATATCTCAGCTTCTATGCGAGCTAGAAACTTTGAGCCTGAAGTTAAAAGCAAAGTCGAATTGGTTAGAAAAAACAAAGAGCTTACTTTTGAAAAAGACTTTTTAAGATGGATGCTAAGTGATGGTGCGGGAGCTATAGGGGTAAGCAATAAGCCAAACGATAAAGGGATTTCACTAAGAATTGACAAAATATTTGCCAAGTCATATGCCAATGAGCAAGAAGCTTGCATGTATAGCGGTTGTGAAAAATTAAAAGACGGAACCCTCAGAGGATATAGAGAGTATTTGCCCGATGAGTGGCTGAAAAAATCCATATTTGCAGTAAAACAAGATGTTAAGCTCCTAAATAAAAATATAGTAGAATATACAGTAATCAAACCACTAAAAGAGATGCTTGAAAAAGATATGTTTAAACCAAAAGAGATAGATTGGTTTTTACCTCATTACTCATCTGATTATTTTAAGGATAAATTATATGAGGGCATGAAAGAAGCAAATTGTGATATACCGATGGAAAAATGGTTTACAAATTTGCCGACTAAAGGTAATACAGGTTCAGCCTCAATATACATAATTCTTGAAGAGCTTTTTAATTCTGGCAAGTTGAAAAAAGGAGAAAAATTATTGTGCTATATACCCGAGAGCGGTAGATTTTCGACAGCTTATATGTTGCTTGTTGTGGTTTAAATGAAGATAGAAAATGTTCCACAAGACCACAGTTCAACTTATGGAGAGATGAAAAAAGCAATCTATGCAAAAAGTAGTGATGGCAAGATACAAAGTGTTGGCTCAAGTGGTTGGGACGCTGAAGAAGTAGTAACCAAACAAGCTATATGCGAGCTTGATGAGAGTGCAAAAGAAGCTTATGAAGAGGTAGCACAGGGAAGAAAATCTTCACTTTACTATCACATGTATGAAGCGAGGATGGATTTAGCTGTTTTAGCGCAATCAACTGGCTTTTTTAAATGGACGATAAAAAGAGATTTTTTACCAGAAGTTTTTATAAAAATGAGCGAAAAAAGATTGCTTGTTTATTGTGATGTGTTGGGCAAAAGCATAAAAGAGATAAAAGAGTTACCAAAGGAAAAAAATGAGTGAATTTAAGCATACTCATCATGCACACTGTGAAAGTGGTGTTATGTCTTCTTTGCTTAGGCATCATGGGCTAAATATAAGTGAGCCCATGATATTTGGACTCTCAAATGCTTTGAATTTCGCTTATATCCCTTTTGTGAAGATTGGCGGTATGCCACTTGTCTCTTATAGAAGTATCCCAAAATCAATCATAAAAAATATACAAAAAAATCTAAAGATAAAGATGACACTAGAAACTTTTTCATCTAAGAAAAAAGGAGAAGAGAGACTAGATGAGCTTCTTGGAGAGGGCAAAATCGTTGGTGCTCAAAGTTCAGTATATTGGCTAGAGTATTTTCCTCCTGAGATTAGATTTCATTTTAATGCACACAATCTTTTGGTATATGGTAAAGAAGGAAATGAATACCTTATAAGCGACCCTGTGTTTGATAAGAGTGTCAGATGCTCAAGTGAGTCGCTTTCAAAGGCTAGGTTTGCAAAAGGCATGATGGCCCCAAAAGGTTTGTTGTATTATCCACAAGATGTTCCAAAAGAGATAGATTTAAAACCTATTGTCAAGAAAAGTATCAAAAAAGTATCAAAATATATGCTTAAAACTCCAGTGCCTATAGCAGGTCTAAGAGGCATAAAATATCTAGCAAAATCTATACAAAAGTTGAAGCTTAAACCAAAAAAATATGCAAGACTTTTTCTTGGAAATGTAGTGCGAATGCAAGAAGAGATAGGCACAGGTGGTGCTGGATTTAGGTTTATGTATGCGTCATTTTTACAAGAAGCAAGCGAGCTTTTTGATAACGATAAAATCTCACAAACTGCTTCAACGATGATGCTAGAAGTTGGCGATGAGTGGAGAGATTTTGCTTTGGTAATCGCAAAAGCCATAAAAACAAAAAAAGATATTGATTATCACAAAATCTCTGAAATGCTGCTAAAAATCAGTGAAAACGAAGCCAAAGTATATAAAAAATTACTAGAATTTAGATGATAAAAGTATCACATGTAACTAAAAAATATGGTGACTTAAAAGCCTTGGATGATTTGTCATTTGAAGTCAAAAAAGGCTCTATATTTGGGCTTTTGGGTGTCAATGGAGCTGGAAAAAGTACGATTTTATCTATATTAAATGGGCTAAGTGAGATAGATAGTGGTGATATAGTGGTTGCTGGATTTGATATAAAAAACGACATTCGAGCCATAAAAGAGATAAGCTCTATCATCCCTCAAAACTTAGCTTTTTATGACAAGCTAACAGTAAAAGAAAACCTAGATTTTTTCGCCAAAATTCAAAATTCAAATAGAAAAAACTATATTAAAGCCATAGAGGTAAATGGTTTGGCAGATGTTTTAAATCAAA
>JALUMJ010000071.1 GCA_027040375.1 Campylobacteraceae bacterium | reverse complement strand
TAGTGCCAGATATCATTAGCATCGGTATGAAGGAAAAAAGAGTTGTAACTGAAGCCATTATGACGGGTTTAGCAACTTCGCTACTACCTCTAAGAGCTGCTTCTTTTGGCGAAAATCCTTTTTCCAAATACTGTTGTATGCTCTCAGATACGACTATAGCATCATCGACTAATACCCCAAGGGCTAGCAATACTCCGATAAGAGAAATCATATTTATCGTGTAACCAAATAGATGAAAATATATAGCAGCCATTATAAAAGAAGTAGGAATTCCAAGACCCACTATCAGTGCTATTTTTGGATTTATGAGAAGTGCCAAAAGAAGAGTAACTAGGATAATTCCAAGAAATATATTTGAGATAACAATATTTAGCCTGTCTTTTATCTTGCTAGAATTGTCATTGTTTATGGTAAATTCTATATTTTTATATCTTTTTTCTAGTGGTTTTATCAGATTTTTTATATTTTTAGTGGCTACCAAGGCATTTCCGTCCTCAACTTGCGTGATGGCTAGATTTAGAGATTGTTTAGTATTGATAGTTGAGAGTGTATTTGAATCTTCATACCTCTTTTGCACAATCGCCACATCTCCAAGGTACAAAGATTTTCCGCCTACTGTTATGATGCTGTTTTTCATCTCTTGTGCAGTTTTGGCTCCGTTGTAAGTAGAGATATAAAAATGCTTATTTTCTCCTTCTATCTTGCCAACTGGATATATATATGATATGCCAGAAAGTGCTGTTAAAAAGAGATTTTTATTTATACCTAGTGCATCAAGTTTTTTATCGTTAATGGATATGCTGTAGTACATGTCAGAATCGCCATAAATAGTTACATCTGAGATATCCTTAACGCCCAATATCTTAGTCTTGACATCATCTGCTATATCTTTTAACTGAGATAATGTTTTTTTATCAGAGGAGATAGAAAGAGTTAGTAAGGCTTTTGTTGTATTAAGAACCACCACTTTTGGATCATTCATATCATTTGGAAAATTTTGTTTTGCATCCGCTACTGCATCTTTAACTTTGTCCGCTAAATTGTATTTATTAGTGCCTTTTAATACATCTAGTATAATCACAAATGAACCGGGAGTTATAGCAGAAGTCATATCATCTATGCCTTCAAGTCCTTTTACTCTATCTTCGATTCCCTTAACAGCAATCTTATCCATGATATCTATAGAAGTACCAGCATATGAGCCTGAAATCTTGATTTTATCCAAATCAAATGTCGGAAAAATCTCTTTTGGAGTATGCATATAAGAATAAACCCCAAGAAATAATATCAGGATAAAGAGTGTGTAATTCATCTTTGGGTTGTCTAAAAAAAATTTAATGATAGATTTCATAAGTAGCCTTGGTAAATTTATGGCTAATTTTACCTAGTTTTTGTTAATGGAGTCATAAAAAACCTCCCTAGTTGTAGGGAGGTAGTATTATCTAGTAACTTATGGTTATATTGATTGGGATATAATTTAGTCTTCTTTGTGAGAATTTAACAATCTTCCTGCCCTGATAGTGACCGACATTTTTATATCCTACAAATTTTCTCTCGCTACTCTCATTGTAGTGAGTTTTGCATCTTCTTCTTGTTTCATAAGTTACATATTCATATCCGTTGTCATTATAATTTCTGTTTGAAAGGTTATTCCCTACAAGTGAGCCTATGATTGCACCACCGATTGTAGCAACAGTTTTACCCCTTCCACCACCTACTTGATGACCTAGAATTCCGCCAGCAACTCCACCTATAAGAGTGCCTAAGCCGTTGTTATTATTCCTCCTGTGATGATTCCTTCTTACAGGAACCCTCTCGTCCCAACACTCTTCATATGGTGTTCTTCTAATTATATTTTCGTATTTTGCTTTTGAGTGTTCAACTTTTACATAGTCAGTTATCGTAAAAGAGTTAGCTTGTGCCAATATCGTTGAAAATCCTAGTGCTATAAGTCCTAAAGTTATTCGTTTCATTTTTTACTCCTTTTTTTGTTTTGATAGTGGAAGTATAAAATTTAAAAGTGAAATGATTGTGAATGTGATATAATTTTGATTAAGTCAGGATTTACTTTTGAGGGGAAAACATGAAATATTTCATACAAAAACTACCAAAAGCAGAGCTTCATCTACACATAGAAGGCACACTTGAGCCAAAGATGATGCTAGAGTTAGCCAAGAAAAATAATATAAATATTCCATATAAAAACATAGAAGATGTTAAAAAGGCATACAATTTTACATCGTTGCAGTCATTTTTGGATATCTACTATGCAGGGGCTAGCGTGCTAATCACAAAAGAAGATTTTTATGATTTGACTTGGGCTTATCTTTTGAAATGCAAAGAGCAAAATATCTTACATGTAGAGATATTTTTTGATCCTCAAACACACACCAATCGTGGTGTTGCTTTTGGAGATATTGTAGAAGGGATTAGTGAAGCATTAAACAAGGCTGATGATAAACTAGGGATTACATCTTTTTTGATTATGTCCTTTTTGAGACATTTAAGTGAAGATGAAGCGATAGATACACTAAAGCTTTCTTTGCCTTATAAATATTTCATCAAAGGTGTTGGTTTAGATTCTAGCGAGCTTGGAAATCCTCCGTCAAAATTTAAAAAAGTTTTCCAAATGGCAAAAAATGCGGGGTATAGATGCGTAGCACACGCGGGAGAAGAGGGTGATACATCGTACATAAAAGAGGCATTGGATGTCTTACATGTAAGCAGAATCGACCACGGTATAAAGTGCGAAGAAGATGAAGAATTGATGAAAAGGTTGAAAAAAGAGCAAATACCACTCACGGTTTGTCCACTATCAAATCTAAAATTAAAAGTAGTAAAAACTATGAAAGAGTACAATATAAAAAGACTTTTAAGATATGGTTTGTTAGTTACGGTCAATTCAGATGACCCAGCATATTTTGGTGGTTATCTAAATG
>JALUMJ010000070.1:3549-11022 GCA_027040375.1 Campylobacteraceae bacterium | reverse complement strand
CGACATTATTTCTATCTGTTTTATAAATCTAAAATTTGTTTATGAAGTTTCAAAAATATATGACAAAGATGCTTGGCGATATCTTTACCATATATTTTTAAGAGGAGAAAATATGTTTAACTGCTGTAATTATAAGAAACTAGGGTAAACCAACGGTTAACTCTAAGCGTATTGTTCTATTTTATGGTAAAATACATACAAAGGAGGTGCGAAATGCCCGATAAACATAAAGGAAAAGTTCAAGTTTGGATAAAAGAGGAGAATTTGGAGTATGAAAAAGAGCTTATAAAATTGCAAATTGAGCTTCTTAAGTTTCAAAACCATGTGAAAGAGAAGGGGCTCAAATACCTCATGATTTTTGAGGGGCGTGACGCTGCTGGAAAAGGTGGAACTATCAAGAGAGTGACTGAGCACTTAAACCCAAGAGGTGCTAGGATAGTCGCACTTGAAAAACCAAATGAAAAAGAGCAGACTCAGTGGTATTTTCAAAGATACACAAAGCATCTTCCAAGTGCAGGTGAAATCGTACTTTTTGATAGAAGTTGGTATAACAGAGCTATGGTTGAGCCAGTTATGGGGTTTTGTACAGAGAGAGAACACCATAAATTTTTAAAAGATGCACCTGATTTTGAGCGTATGATAGTGGAGAGCGGTACAAAGATATTTAAGTTTTATTTTTCTGTATCAAAAAATGAGCAAGCCAAAAGGTTTAAAGCGAGAGAAACTGATCCGTTGAAGCAGTATAAATTTTCAAGCGTTGATAAAGAATCTCAAAAATTATGGAACGAATACACCCTTGCCAAGTTTATGATGCTAAGCTCCACTCACACAGAGTTTGCCCCATGGACGATAGTTAAAAGTGATGACAAGAAAAAAGCAAGGATTAACACCATAAAACATATACTAAATTTTGTAGATTACCCAGATAAAATAGACAAAAAAGAGATAGAAGTAGATAAAAATATCATAGTATATGGAAGAGATGAAGCCATAGAGATGGAAAAGGGTTTTAAATTTCACAATTCAAAAGGCTGATAAAAGGCACCTTATATCATAGGTGAATAATCTTTTAAAATCTTCTCTTGAGTTTTGAAGTTTGGCATAAAAGTTTTTATGGTGTTATAAAACTCTCTTTTGTGATTTTTATGTGGTATGTGAGAGAGCTCGTGGATTATGATGTATCTTATACATTCGATTGGAAGTTGGGATAGAGTGATGGTAAAGCTTAATTCATTTCTATGATTGCAACTTCCCCATCTATTTTTTGTTTTTCTAAAAGATATTTTTGTGGGAAATAGTGACATTTTTGCTGAAATAATCTCCATCTCTTGCGAAACTATCTTTTTGGTTTGTTCTCTATAAAAGTTTTCTAAATTCTTTACATGTAAGTTGGTTTTTAAGCCTAGGTGTAAAACCTTATTTTCATTTTCATATATCTCTTTTATGCTTATCTTTTTATCCATATTTTTTAGTTTGTCATATATCCAAGCAGCTTTTGAGTTTACGATTTCTTGGACTTTTTTAAGGGGAAAGTTTGGATTTTTTACGACAACCCCTTTGGTGGAGTTTATCGTAATATATAGATTTTTTAGCTTTTTATTTGTGATTAATTCAAAGTCAATTTTTTCGCTATTATATATGAAAAAATGCTTAATTAAACCAACCTTTTATCTTCTCAAAAACACCACCAAATGTCTCTTCTTGTGGTCTGTTTTCTACCCCAAAACTTACTTGAAGTTTTTCTAGCAGTTCTTGTTGCTCACTTGTTAATTTTTTAGGATATTTTACTCTTATTTGTGCTATCAAGCTTCCTAATCTTTGAGAATGAACATTTTTAATACCCTCATTTTTAAAGATAAATTGTTGTTTGTCTTTGGCTCCCATAGGAAGTTCAAGCGTGGTTTCACCTCTTAGTGTAGGAATTGTGATGCTTTGTCCAAGAGCTAACTGAGTAAAGAAAATAGGCACTTCTATATATACATCGTCATTGTGTCTAACAAAATGCTCATCCTCTTTGACTTTTACAAGTATATATAAATCGCCTCGTCTTTGAAGCTCATCTATGTTTCCCTTGTTTGCTACTCTTATACGGTTGTCATTGTCTATGCCCTCAGGTATATCTATGCTTACTTTTTCGCTTACGCTATCATAGCCTTGTCCGCTACATGTAGAGCATTTATTTTTGACACTTTGTCCGCTACCGTTACATGTAGGGCAAGTTTGAGAATATGTCATAAACCCTTGTCTGTAGTAAACTTGACCTTTTCCGTTGCAATCGGGGCAAGTATGAGTTTTTTTATCTGCACTTCCAGTGCCTTTGCAAGCAGAACAAGGTTTTTTGTAAGTAAATTTTATCTCTTTTTTGCACCCAAATGCAGCTTCATTAAACTCTAAAGTGATATTTGCCTCTAAATCTAATTGATATTTCTGATGTCTTGTGCTTTGGCTTTGACCACCAAATCCACCAAACCCACTTCCAAATACAGATTCAAATATACTGCCAAGATCTCCTGAAATATCCCCAAAGTCCATATCTGAAAAATGACTAAAACCCTGAGAATCAAGACCAGCTTTTCCATATCTATCATAAGTAGATTTTTTTTGTGGGTCGCTTAGTACTTGATAAGCTTCATTTACCTGCTTAAATTTATCTTCTGCCTCTTTATCACCTTGATTTCTGTCTGGATGATACTTTAAAGCTTGTTTTCTATACGCTTTTTTTATAGCACCACTATCTGCATCTCTTTGTATCTCTAGTATTTCATAATATTCTAAATCCAATTTATTTCTCTTTTCTTGTAGTATTGTTTATGGTTTGCAATTTTAGCAAAATTATCGTTATTTTACAATGCTTAATAATTCAAATCTTTTTTATAAATTTATGCTAAAATACTAATCTAAACAAAAAGGAGTTTATATTGGTATATAATATTTTAGGTCTTATAGTCGTTTCCGTGGCGGTAGTATCATTTTTTATGGTTGCACTTACTAAAGAAAAGCGATAACATTTGCATTTGATATATGCTTTGTCTTGAATGATGAAAGCGTTGTTTTTTAAAACTAAAATGGTATAATATCACATTAAATTCTAAAGGTTTATACATGATAAATGTACTGATGATTGAAGATGATACAGAATTTGCAGAGATTTTAGGTGAATATCTAGCAAAATACAATATAAAAATAACAAATTTTGAAGACCCATACCTAGGACTAAGTGCCGGGATTAAAAACTATGATTTGCTGATATTGGATTTGACACTTCCTGGTATCGATGGACTTGATGTTTGCAAAGAAGTAGTAGAAAAATACAATATACCGATTATTATATCCTCAGCAAGAAGCGATATAAGCGACAAGGTTATAGGTTTGCAACTTGGGGCTGATGACTATCTGCCAAAACCTTATGACCCAAAAGAGATGTACGCACGAATCCAAAGTTTGATAAGAAGATATAAAAAAACAAATGCTGCAAATGAATCAGGTGTCCATAATGATAGTGATTTTAGGGTGGATGAAAAAAGACACCAAATTTTCTTGAAAGAAGAAGCACTGAACCTTACCCCTGCAGAATACGAGATACTATCTTATATGATAAAACAGATAGGATACTCGATTTCAAGAGAGCAACTTGTTTATAATTGCAACTCTTTAAAAGACAAAGGAAGTAAGAGTTTAGATGTTATTATGGGGCGACTTAGAACCAAGATAGGCGATAATTCTAAAAATCCGAAATATATACATTCTGTAAGAGGTATAGGCTATAAGTTAGTTGGATGAGACAGTCACTAAGCACTAAAATAACTATAATATTTGTATTTTCACTGATTTTACTTGGCATGTTTTTTATTTTACTTTTAAAATACCAAGAAGAAAATAACATAGAAAACATGAAGCAAAGACAGTTTCAATCTGTAAATTATCTTTTTACTCTGTATAAAAATAATTATACACCAAGAAACATAGAGGCATATTTCAATACCTTTGGTTTGAAAAAAGTTCAAAATGAAACACTTAAAAATGCAGTTTTAAAAAAAGGTCGTGTTCTTTTTCAAAAATCTATAAATTTTAATAGATTTTTATCGATAAAATACAATGAAAGATATTACCTTTTAGTAGCTAACATGATGGCTAGCGTATTGCTTGAAAGTAGCGTGAGAGATAAAAGCAATATGCCCCTTTGGCTTGGCTTTGGTTTGGCATTGATGGTGTTTATATCTATGTATTTGTCTATAATCAGAAGCATTTCTCCGCTCAAAGAGTTAAGTGGAAAGATACGAGAATTTGCCAGTGGAAATATGGATATAGATTGTAAAAGTGACCAAGATGATGAGATAGCAGAAGTAGCAAATGAGTTTGATGGCGCAGTAAAGAAGATTTCAGCTTTGATGAATTCAAGACAACTTTTCTTAAGAACCATTATGCATGAGCTAAAAACACCAATTGGCAAAGGAAGAATCGTCTCTGAAATGCTTGAAGATGAAAAAGCTAAAAAGAGATTGATTGCGATATTTGAAAGACTTGATATTTTGATACGAGAATTTTCAAAGATAGAGCAATTGGTTTCAAAAAGTTACGCTCCAGATTTTAAGGAGTATAATTTAGTAAATATTATGGAACATAGTATCGATTTGCTTATGTTAGAATCTGAAAAAAGAGATAAAAGTGTAAAAATTGACTTAGATAGCCAATGCCTTATCGTAGCGGATTTTGAATTGATGGCACTTGCTATGAAAAACTTAATGGATAATGCTATAAAACACAGCCAAAATCATGCCGTAGAAGTTAGAAGCGAAAACGAAGAGTTAATTTTTGAAAACAAAGGTGATAAACTACCTCTTAGCATATATGAATATTACAAGCCTTTTGTATCTGGAAATTTAAAAAAGGGCTTGGGTTTAGGTCTTTATATCGTGAAAAATATAGTTGAACTTCATGGTTTTGCCCTAGAGTATAATTATTTTAAAGACAAGAAAGTTCACCAATTTAAGATTAGCATGAAAGAGGGGAAAAGAAATCAAACGATTAGAAAAATTTAATAACCTTGTAGAAGCTTTTCAATCCATACCAAGTGTTGGTAAAAAATCTGCTCTAAGATTTGCATATCATCTCATCTTAAATGATACATATTTAGCTATGAAATTGTCAAATTCTATAGAGAGTGCAGTGAAATCTATCAAAAAATGTCATACATGTGGAGGACTTAGCGAAAATGAAATCTGCGAGATATGCTTAGATGAACAAAGAGATAATACAAAATTATGTATTATAGAAAATGCAAAAGACATATTTGTGTTAGAAGAAAATAATTTATTTAATGGGCGATATTTTGTTCTTGAAAATTTAGAAAAAGATAGCGTAGAGAGTTTAAAAAAGCGAGTTTCAAAAGATGTAAAAGAGATGATTTTTGCCTTAACCCCATCACTTTCAAATGATGCAGTTATACTATTTATCGAAGATAATCTAAAAGACTTGGATATAAAATTTACAAAGATAGCCCAAGGCGTTCCAACAGGAGTTCATCTTGAAAATGTAGATATGCTCTCCTTGGCAAAAGCTATGGATTCTAGAGTAAGTATTTAAGTCATATTTTAGGATGAATTTCTATCTTTTTTGGCTCAAATAATTCAGTAGCTTTTTTTATAAAAGGATTGTTCAAAATCTCATTTGCATCTATCTCTTTTGAGTCTTTTGCTATATGCTCTGCCACACAACTACCAGAGTTTTCACCTTCGTTTTTATCGTCTTGTGATTTTTGAGGTTCTTGTTTTTTTTCTTCTAACTTAGGTTTTGACGCTTGCTCTTGTTCTTTTGCGGGTTTTTGCATTTTTATAGTAGCATCTATGCCATATACTTCTTGAACAAAATGTTTTATAATGCTACTCGCGTGTCTTAGCGTTTGCTTGCAAGATTCATCTGCATTTGAGCTTAAAATGAGAGTTTTATCTACAAAATCAATAAAAGATATAGATGCTTCAAAACATCTTCCTGTGTCTAGGTTTCTGTCTTTTAATTTGGCTATTAATTTTTGAAATTTATCAGTCTCTTTTGGTGTTGTTCTCACAATTTTTTTTGTTGGGACAGGCGTTTCTTTGGTTGCAACTTTTTCTTCTATTTTTTCATTTATCTCAATTTTGGGTTGAGGAATTCTAAACTTTTCACTCTCTAAATTTTCAATTATCTCATCAATAGTTTTTATGTTTGTAGCTTCAATCATCTTAAAAAAGACGAGTGAGAGTACAAAAGAATTATCTGCATTGATATACAAAAGGTTTTTTGCTTCACTTAAAATTCTAAAAAACCTCTCAAACAAAAGAGTGGAAAACCTACTGTCACTATCAAAAAAAGCAGTTTTCAGATATGCTATGATTTCATCCAAAACCACTTCGCACTCGTAAGTCTCAAGCTCTTTTAAGATTTCAAGCATTTTAGCTTTGTCTTTATCAAGCACTGCTTCAAATATGATATCTAGCTCTTTTGGGTCTAAAAGTCCTAGCATCGAAGCAACACTAGGAGCTGTAATTTTTCCTTTTGAAAAGATAATAGCCTGGTCTAGCAAAGTAAGAGTATCTCTAAGCGAGCCATTTCCTGCTCGACTAAGCATACCAAGTGCTTCAATCTCGTATGTTACGCCCTCAAGATTTAATATATGAGAAAGATGATTTACCACATCTTTTTGCCCAATTTGTTTAAAACGGAAATGCTGTGTTCTTGAGAGTATGGTTGGTGGAAGTTTGAGCGGATCCGTGGTCGCTAAGATAAATTTTACATAAGGCGGCGGCTCTTCTAGGGTTTTTAAAAGGGCATTAAAAGCCTCTTTTGTTAGCATATGAACTTCATCTATGATAAAGATTTTATATCTTGCGCTATTTGGTTTGTATTTTGTATTTTCTATTAATTCTCTTATGTCATCAATCTTTCTGCTGCTAGCTGCATCCATCTCGATGATATCTATATGTCTGTTTTCATTTGCCATTTTACAGTTTTCACACTCTTCGCATGGAGTGGCAGTTGGACCTTTTTCGCATATAAGAGCTTTAGAAAAAATTCTAGCAGTAGAAGTTTTACCGCTTCCTCTAAGACCTGAAAAAAGATAAGCATGAGAGAGTCTATCTTGGTTTAAGGCAAGACTAAGAGTTTGAGTGACAGAATTTTGACCGATGAGCTGATCAAATGATTTTGGACGATATTTTAGTGCAAGTACTTGTGACAATTTACAAACCTTATTTGTAGAATTATAATAAATATGCTATTATATCCTAAAAAAAATTAGAGGTAGTTATGATAAAAAAAGTTTTTATATTATTGTTCTTATTGATAGGTGTTTCAGTCTTTTTTGCGGGTTGCGAAAAGACTGATTATCAAAATCCATTTCATAGAGCATCAAAGCATAAATAGTGGGGAAAACCCACTATTTTAGTCATTTAAAGTTGAAAGTAACTCTTCATTATCTTTTGTTTTAAGCATCTTAGC
>JALUMJ010000070.1:0-3449 GCA_027040375.1 Campylobacteraceae bacterium | reverse complement strand
CACTCTGCCTGTTATCTTCATAGGATTATATTCTAGTTTGATTTGCTCAGTTGGATAAACAGGAGTAAGATTTTCAAAAAGAGGTCTTTTTTTGCTGTCTTGCATAGGAAGATAGTTTATGGCTTCAATCTTAAGCAAGGCATAATATCTCTCTTGATCTTTTGGAGGTCTTACTTGTCCTGTGACTATATCGCCATTTCTTAGGGCAAATTTTCTTACTTGGGTGGCACTAACATAAGCGTCATTTGAACTGTCACTAAAGTTTGCATCAGTTGTTCTTAAAAAGCCATATCCATCATGAGTGATTTCTAATATACCAGTAAATAGTATGAAGCCACCTTTGTTTACTTGAGATTTGAGTATCTCAAACATTAAATCTTGTCTTTTTAATTCATTTGGGTTTTCTACATTTAATCCTGTTGCGATTTCAACTAGTTTTTCAAGCCCCATACCTCTTAGATTTTCTATCTTGTAACCTTCTACTGGTACATGAGTTCTTGTTTTTCTATGGTGATTATTGTTTGGCTTGTTAGTTGGTTTGGTATTTGGTTTGTTGTTCTGCGACGATTGATTCGTGCTCATTTTGCCTTCTTTTCTGTAAGTTTTTTAAAATTATCTGTATTTGTACATAAAATATAGAAGTTTGTTAAATTTTGTAGTTGTTTCTAAGATGTTTTTAAATTTATGTGTAATTTTATAATAAAGAGAGACATTTGTCAAGAAAACTAAGAAAGTCACGATATAATTACGAAATAAGTTTTATATCGAGGATAATGTTTTTATGCAAAAAAGGCGATGTGACCACTGTCATCTTGAGTTTAACGAGAAGGTATTGGTAAAAGATGATAATTTTAGTGATGGTGCAAAATATTTCTGTTGTAAAGGATGTCAAGGCGTTTACCATTTACTTAAGAGTGAAGGGCTTGATGATTTTTATGAAAAGATGGGAGATACAAAACTAGACCCTGCTCAATCAGACATAGGAGATGTGGAAAAATTTGATTTAGATGGTTTTAACCAAAAGTATATAAAAGAAAAAGATGGATTTAACGAGATATATCTCATCATAGAGGGCATACACTGTTCAGCTTGTGTATGGCTAAATGAAAAAGTTTTACATCAAAAAGATGGTATCGTAGAAGCAAATATAAATCAAACGAACAATAAAGCAAAAGTAGTTTGGGACCCAGAAACTATAAAACTCTCGGATATAATTCTTACCATAAGAAGCATAGGTTACAATGCTTATCCATATGATCCAAGCATGCAAGAAGTACAGGCAAATGCTGCGAGGAGAGATTATTACTCAAAAATGCTAGTTGGTGTTTTTACTACTATGAATATCATGTGGATAGCCATAGCCCAATATGCTGGGTATTTTAGTGGCATGAGAAGCGATATAAAAAATATCTTAAACTTTGCAGAGTTTGTTTTAGCTACTCCCACGCTGTTTTATACGGGTTCGGTGTATTTTAAAGGGGCATATTACGGTATCAAAAATAGATATGTCAATATGGATATCTTAGTAGCCACTGGGGCGAGTTTGGCTTATATCTATTCTATCTATGCTATGTTTTCACAAAAAGGTGAGGTTTATTTTGATTCGGTAACCATGATAATAACTTTTGTTTTCACAGGTAAATATCTCGAAGTTCTTAGCAAGAAAAAAGCGGTTGATAGGATAGACGGTTTTAATAGCTCTACGCCGACTGAAGTTACGATAATTAAAAATGGTGAAAAGATACTTTTGGGCGTCGAAGAGGTGAGGGTTGGAGATGTTTTAGAGGTAAAAGCAGGTGAAAAGATTGCAATAGATGGAGTTGTTGATTTTGGTGAGGGTTCTTTTGATACATCTAGTTTGACTGGTGAATCTATCCCCCTTTTCTTGAAAAAGGGAGACAAAGTTATAAGTGGATATATATGCCTTGACAGTGTGATAAGATATAGGGCATTAAATGATATACACTCTTCGGCTTTGAGTAAGATTACATCTTTATTGGAAGATTCTATGAATAAGAAGCCAAAAATCCAAAAAATTGCAGATGTTATTTCAGGATATTTTTCGACTGCTATTTTGCTTTTAGCTGTTGCTACATTTGCTTTTTGGTATTTTGATGGGAGTTCATTTGAACGCTCTTTGATAGTTGCTATTTCTGTGATTGTTATAGCATGTCCTTGTGCTCTTGGGCTTGCAACACCTGTTTCTACTCTTGTTGGGCTTGGATTAGGCGCCAAAAGAGGGATACTTTTCAAAGAAGCTTCATTTTTGGAAACTATGGCAAAGTGTGATATGCTGATGCTTGATAAGACAGGAACCATAACAGAGGGAAAGCCAAAAATTATAGAAAAGAGATATCTTAAAGAGTTCGATAAATCACTACTTTACTCTTTGGTTAAAAATTCTACCCATCCCATCAGTAAAGCCATAGCAAAATATTTTGAAGAAGAGGAAGAGGCGAGAGTGGTAGAATTAACAGATATAAAAACTATAGAAGCAAAAGGGATTTGTGCTAAATATAAAGGAAATATTTTATATGGAGGAAACCAAAATTTGCTAAAAGAAAACGGTATAGATTTTAAAGAAGATTTTGCACAGTTTAGCCAATTTTATTTTGCTTTAAATAGCGAAGTTGTAGCGGTTTTCGGGTTAGAGGATACCCCAAGAGATGAAGCTAGAGAAAATATAGAAGCGATTAAAAAGTTGGGTATAAAAGTTGCTATGCTTACAGGAGACAATATAAAAGTTGCTAAAAAGATCGCAGATGCGGTTGGAATAGAGAATGTCCATGCTTCTTTACTTCCAAATGAAAAAGCAAATATGATAGAAGATGCTAGAAACAGTGGAAACAGAGTGGTGATGGTAGGAGATGGCATAAATGATGCGCTGGCACTCTCCAAGAGTGAGATAGCTATAACTTTAGGAAGTGGCACGGATGTAGCCCTCAATGTAAGTGATGTGGTTTTGATGAATAGTTCATTTAACTCACTTTACCATGCCTTTTTGATATCTAAAAAAACATATATAACTATCAGGGAAAATCTTATTTTATCTGCTATATATAATTCTATAACAATCCCACTAGCAATGGCTGGATATGTTATACCGCTTTTTGCTGCTCTTTCGATGTCGCTTAGTTCACTTTTGGTGATAGGAAATTCGATGCGTATAAATTTTGCTATAAAGGAGAAAAGAGTATGAGTTCATGGATTATAGCTATGATGCTTGGGGCTTCCATCTTATTAGGAGGTTTTGGTTTGTGGGCACTGTTGTGGGGAATTAAAACAGGACAATTTGATGATAAAAATAAATTTTTAGATGGTGCATTGCTTGATAGCGATGAAGCTCTACAAGATGCTATTATGATGGAAGAGAAAAAGAAAAATATAATACAAAAAAGAAAAGTTAAGGAGAAAGGGTATCGCCCGCCTGATTAAAGGCAAGCGATAAT
>JALUMJ010000069.1:2407-2964 GCA_027040375.1 Campylobacteraceae bacterium | reverse complement strand
ATACTCATATTGTTCATACCTTGAAACCTCACATAAAGAATTTTAACGCTTCATAAAAAGCTGAAATTTGATATATATATATATATATATATATCAAAGTAAGTCGGTGCAAGCAAACTTGACAAGGAAGAACTAAAAGTATAAATATATCAGAGGAGAATTTTACTCCTTCTTATATTAAATTAGGCTTTATCTTTCAGCTGTAAGTAAGAATACTCCAAAATCCCTATGTGGTTTTTTAATAGTGTTAATATTTTCAATAAGAACATTTTTAAAACCACTTTTTTCTACAATTTTGCGTAGCTCCTCTTCTTTAAATCCAAAATGATGTACACCCTCATTATCTGAGTGGAATGTTCCATCTTCTGCTTCTAAGTCGGCAATGGCAATAAATCCATTTTCTTTTATATTTTTGTAAATGCTGGTAAAAAAAGCTTCTAAATCTTCTACATGATGCAAAGTCATAGAACTTACAAGCCCATCAAATGTTTGACTTAATGGCTTTTTTATGATGTTTTGTTGTAGTGGAATAATATTTAATTCATCAGAGTTTTTTT
>JALUMJ010000069.1:448-2397 GCA_027040375.1 Campylobacteraceae bacterium | reverse complement strand
TAAGTTTTTCAAGCATTTTAGCTGAAGTATCTACTCCATAAACCTGTTTTACTTTTTTTGCTATTTCAAAGCCGAGAAGTCCAGTACCTACACCAAAGTCAACTATTTGCATATCGGGTGTGAGTGTAATCTTTTTTTGGATTGCTTGGGCGATTTTTTTTGCACCGTTTACACGAATGTCACCACTATCCCAATTTTGTGCTCTTTTATCAAATGTACTCATAGTTATTTTTCCTTTAAAGTTGTTGTATCCAGTAGTCGCTGTATTGTTGTTCTTGTTTTATGCTTGTGCTTCCTCCGTGACCAGGGTAGACTGTTTTGTCGTAAGTAATTTGCTTAAATTTCTCTAGTGATTTTTTCATATCTTGGGGACTTGAATACGGAAAGTCGGTGCGCCCTATGCTTTTTTCAAATATAAAATCGCCGCTAAACATTGCATCGTCTATTTCTATGGTTGAGCACCCCGGACAGTGACCGGGAAAATGACGAAATTTTATTTTTATACCCTCTAAATCCAGCTCTGCATCTCCATCAATTTCTACATCAGGAGTGGAGGGCGGCAGGTCAGGCATCCATGAAGATGAGTTTAGAAGCATCACATCATCTTTTGGCGTATAGAGTTTTATGCCAAGCTCTTTTTGCAGGGCTGCGTTTGACCATACATGATCAAAATGTCCGTGAGTGTTTAAGATGGCTATTGGATTGGTTACATTTTTTTTGACCCATTCAGTTGCACCAACACCCGGATCGATGATGATGTCCTTGCCATCTTTTGTGACAATGTAACAGTTTGTCTGATAAGGTCCCATTGGCTGCACTTTTATCTTCATATTCATCTCTTTTTTAGCGTGATTATAGCATTATTAGTGCATGAATTTTTTTAAAGAATTAGAGTTAATCATAGAAGCAAAATCAGTAAAAGAAAAGATAGAGCGATTTGAAATTTTTTACGACCTATTTCAAGCAGATAAGCTGGTGTTTGAAGACAATTTCAGACCTAAAAAGTTTGAGAAGCCATCTTACAGTGAAATATGCACAACAGTAGCACCGCAGCATGTTCCTAAACGCAGTAATCTTACAGTAAAAGAGGGACAGATAAATTTGCTGCATGCCGTGGCACACATTGAGTACTCTGCTATAGATTTGGCACTTGATGGAGCATACCGTTTTAGTGATATGCCTCGTGCATATTATGCAGATTGGCTGGAAGTGGCAAGTGATGAGATACGCCATTTTTTAATGCTTCAGAAATTACTTAATGAGTTAGGTGCTGAGTATGGAGATATAGAAGTACATGATGCACTTTTTGAAGCCTCATATAAAACACAAACACTTTTAGAGAGAATGGCAGTTGTGCCGAGATACTTAGAAGCAAATGGACTTGATGCCACCCCAATGATACTAAAAAAACTAAAAAAACTGCCAAAAAATGAGATGATAGAAAAAATCATTTTGAATTTAGAAGTAATTTTAGAAGAGGAGGTTTCTCATGTCAAAAAGGGTGATGTCTGGTTTAAATATGCTTGTGAGCAGGAGAGTGTAGATAAAAGTATCTACTTTGAGATAATTAAAAAATATTACCCTCGCGGTTTTCTACGCCCAAATAATTTGAATATTGAAGCAAGAAAAGAGGCAGGTTTTTCATGTAGTGAACTCAAAGTAATGGCAAAAAAAGAGGTCTGTTAACTCTCTTTCATAAACGAGCTAGATTCATTGTAAAAATCTCGTACCGCTAAAAATTCATCTAAATGTTCAAAGAAAATATCTATAAGTCGTGGATCAAAATGTTTTCCTCTCTCCTCTTTTAGAAGTTTAAAAATTTTCTCATTTTCCCATGCTTTTTTATAGCATCTATCACTTCCTAGTGCATCAAAAACATCAGCAAGTGCAGTAATGCGTCCATAAATATGAATTTCATCACCTTTTAATCCTCTTGGATACCCACTGCC
>JALUMJ010000069.1:0-438 GCA_027040375.1 Campylobacteraceae bacterium | reverse complement strand
GTTCATAAGCAATGGTAGCGGCAGTTTGTAAAAGTGGTTTATTGGAATCTTTAAAAAGATCATAACCAATATTTGAATGTTTTTTCATGATTATCCACTCATCATTTGTGAGTTTTCCAGGCTTATTTAAAATACTATCAGGAATGCCAACTTTTCCTATATCATGCATTGGTGAAGCAGTAGTAAGGTATTTTATCTCCTGTTCTTTTAGTCCATAGTATTTTGCTAATATCTCAGAGTATTTTGCGACACGACGGACATGAAAACCTGTCTCTTTAGAACGAGTTTCACCAATCTCTCCCATACGGAAAATCAAATCTTCTTGAGTATGTTCTAAATCTTCATGTAGATGAATAAGCTCTGTAATGTCATTACGAATAGCTATGAACTCTTCTATCTCTTCTTTTTCATTGAGAATAGGATTGATGGTTACTTCAA
>JALUMJ010000068.1 GCA_027040375.1 Campylobacteraceae bacterium | reverse complement strand
TGCCAAAAGAGTAGGCTTCATCTATGGCAACTTGAAGTCTTTTTGCCCAAAAAACATATTCACCCCTTATGTATATATATGCGTGATTTGATTTTATGGCGTAACTTGAACAGATGATGCCCTCTAGCAAAAGATGTGGGTCATACTCTAAGATTTGTCTATCTTTAAAAGTTCCTGGCTCACTTTCATCTGCATTTACGATGAGGTAAGTTGGTTTTTCACTTGGATTTGGTATGAGTCTCCACTTAGCACCAGCAGGTGCTCCTCCTCCTCCTTTTCCTCTAAGACCACTTTTATCTACTTCATCTAAAACGGCTTCAGGAGTCATTGAAAAAAGTTTTTCTATGGATGAGTATCTCCCGTTTTTCATGGCAATTCTAAGTACATGTGAGTCTTTTATGTCAAAATTCTTACTTTCTATTTTTTTTATCATTTTAGCTCATTTATAATTTCATCTATTATAGCAGGTGTTGTATTTTGGATATAATCATCATTTATACAAACGCAAGGTGCCGTGCCACAAGAGCCAAGACATTCAACTTCGGTTATGGTAAATTTCATATCTTTTGTGCTCTCTCCTGCTTTTATGCCAAGCCTATTTTCTATATGTTTTTTGATATCTTCACTGCCTCTTAACATACAAGAGAGAGTTTTACATACCTGAATATTGTATTTCCCGATAGGCTTTAGGTGAAACATAGTATAAAAAGATGCAACAGAGTAAATATTCATAGGTGATGTGTCTAAACGCTTTGCCAAATACTCCATAGCCTCAGGTGAAATCCAACTTTCTTGGTGTTGAATCATCCACAAAGATGGAAGCATCAAAGAATCCTTTTTTGGATATTTTGTCAGTAACTCTTGAAATTTTTGTTCATTTTCTTCGCTAAATTCAAAATTCATCTATCTAATTCCCCTGCTATAATATTTAAACTACCAAGATCAAGAACGGCATCAGCTATCATCTCACCCTCTATCATATCAGTCAGTGTTGCCATCGCATAAAAACAAGGAGGTCTGACTTTGACTCGATATGGAGTGCCACTTCCATCGCTTGCGATATAAAATCCAAGCTCACCATTTGCAGCTTCTATGGATCCATAATACTCTCCAACGGGAACTTTAACTCCCTCATACACCAATTTGAATTGATTCATCAAGCCTTCTATATTATTATATACATTTTTTTTATCTGGAAATATTATCGAATGGTCATCAACTTTATAAGCTCCTCCAGGAAGCTTCTCCATCGCTTGATTTATGATTTTCATACTTTGTCTTATCTCTTCAAATCGAACCATCATCCTGTCATATACATCACCAGTGCTTCCGGTGACTATATCAAAATCAAAAGAATCATAATGATAATATGGCTGATTTACTCTTAAATCATAAGCCACACCACTAGCTCTGAGGTTTGGACCGCTCCATCCACGGTTTATCGCCTCTTTAGCACTCACAACGCCTACATTTTGGGCTCTATCTTGAAATATTCTATTATGTTCTATTAAACTAAGTGAATCATCCATGCCCTTTTGTACATCTTTTAAGCATGTCTTTAAATCAGCTTCAAAACCATCATATAAATCATGCGTCATACCACCAATTCTCATGTAAGAGTTGGTGAGCCTTGCCCCAGTTAGCTTTGAAAGAAGCGTGTAAGCCGTCTCTCTAGGATTGTACAAATACCAATAATTTGTCAAAGCGCCCATATCCACAAGGTTTGCAGCCAAGCAGACAAGATGGTCGATGATTCTTGAGAGTTCGCCTATGATAACTCGTATAAATTGACCTCGAACAGGGAGTTCAACACCAAGCATCCCCTCAACCGTATGTGCAAATGCTATGTTATTTAGTATGGCGGAGCAGTAATTTAATCTATCTGTATAAGGTATGATTTGATTGTATGTATGATTTTCGCAAGATTTTTCAAAACCTCGATGAAGATACCCTATTTCGCTAACTGCACTTATTATATTTTCACCCTCTAGGGCTACAAATGTTCGTATGGTTCCATGGCTCGCAGGGTGAGCAGGACCGAGATTTAAAAACATTAAATCTTCATGGTCTTCATAACCTTTAGCTCTTAATTTTGGTATCATTTCGTCCATCAAATCATCAGTTTTAGTGCATAACTGACCTTTTGTGATAGGATAATCTTTTCTTAAAGGATGACCTTTAAACTCTTTATGATTTAAAATTCTCTTTAAATTCGGATGATTTTTAAAGATAAGCCCATACTGATCCCATACTTCTCTCTCACACCAATTTGCACCTTTGTATAAATCAGTCACAGAGTCGATAATCTCATCTTCATCCAAATATGACTTTAATATAACTAAATTTTCAAATTTGTCATCTTTTAAAAGATATATAATGGCAAATCTTTTTTCTTTGTGTTCCTTAAAGTTAAGATAATCAATAGCAGTGATATCCACTAAAAAATTATAATTCTTTTCTTCTTTTAAAAATTTTATTGCATTTTTTATGTCTTTTAGTTTTACTATGTATCTGTTGTTTTGTGTTTTATCAAATTCTATTTTATTATCGCAATGGCTAAGCATCAAGTTTACCTTTAAAATCTTGTTTGGCTCGTTTTTTTAGATATTTAGATGGCTTGGCCTGGAGTTTTTGTATCTGCATAAGACCTTCTAAAAACGCTTCTGGACGAGGAGGGCAACCAGAGATGTAAACATCAACAGGGATTATCTCATCAACCCCTTGCATAGTGGTATAGTTGTCGTAAAATCCACCGCTACATGCACAAGCTCCTGCGCTCATGACCCATTTTGGCTCTGTCATTTGATCATAAATCTTCTTAAGTATCGGGGCTTGTTTGTAGCTGACGGTTCCTGCGATAATCAAAAGATCAGCTTGCCTTGGAGAAAATCTCACAACTTCAGCACCAAATCTTGATATATCAAATTTGCTAGAAGCCACGCTCATAAACTCTATAGCGCAACAAGCTGTTCCAAAGATATAAGGCCACATGGAAGATTCT
>JALUMJ010000067.1 GCA_027040375.1 Campylobacteraceae bacterium | reverse complement strand
ACGGTGGCACTTGCTTGGAAAAAATCTATGGAAGATGTCTTACATGTAAAAAGCCAAAGTGATATACCGGAGTTAAATATCTATCAATGTGGAACTTGTGAGATGCACTCTTTAGACGAAGCAAAAGATATAGCTAAAAATATTTTGGACAAAGGCATCGGCGTGATGAGCAACGAAGAGTTAAAGTTGGATTTGTCTAAGATTTCATAAATTCTAGTTTTTTCCCAAAACCTAGAGTATTATCTGTAAACTTTATATACTCTATATCTATATGCCAAAGTTTTGGATTTAAAGCTAGGGCATATGGGTATCTTTTGAGATAAGCTTGCTTCTCTTGTGCATTTGCCCTGCTCCAGATGCCACGGTATTGCACTCCTTGAATTTTCCCTATTGTTGTGGTTTCTAAGTGAATTGTTCCAGATACTTGCGGATTTTTTTTGGCGAGCTCTACATGTAACGAATCTTTGCTAGATGCCACTATAAATCTAGGTGGATTTTCTAAAAACAGATAAAAACAGCTTGCACTATGCAATACCTCTTGATGAGAAAAAGAACAAGTCAAAACATGATGTTTTTGTATAAAACTAACAATTTTTTTATCCACTTATGCTTTTACTCCAAGCGATGAGGGTACCTATATTTTGAAAAATAAGATACAAAGCTACTATCCATAAAATCAAGATACCTAATTGGATAAACAAAAAATATTTATTATTTAATTTATGTCGAAAGAGCACAACTCCGAGCAATAGCCCTAGAACCCCGCCGATTAAAGAAAAGAAATGAAAACTAAGCTCCGGGACTCTTTTTCTCTCTTTTGTAGAATTTAACTTGTCTATACCAAATAGTATAAACGAAAACAGATTGATAGAGCCAAAATACCAGACTATCACAGGAATATTGGGCATGGCAATATTTAACGCAAAAGAGGCAAAAGTAAATAAAAACATTATCAAAATTCTAAAACTGTTACAACACATAATTACTCCTCTACATGTAGTTATGCTATTTTACCATTTTGTTACAAAAAAATGGTATAATCCACTCTTAAATGTACGAGGAGAGATAAGTGACTAATTTAGAATATATAAAAGAGATGTTTTTATTGCAACAAAAATTAAATGATGAGACAAATGGACTTGATTGGGAAAATGGATACACCAAAAATGGAAAGATTATAAACTGGAAAAGATGTATTTATATGGAGTGTGCGGAGCTTATAGATAGTTTTAACTGGAAACACTGGAAAGATATAGAAAAACCAATCAATTGGGAAAATGCATTTATAGAGATAGTTGATATCTGGCATTTTATTATGAGCCTTGCACTAGAAGATTGCAAGATAAACAGAAACAAAAGTATAGATAGATTGGTTAGAGATGTTACGGATATACAGGGGTTTGAAGATTTTACAAAAGAGCCATGTAGCATAGATAGTGCAAATTCTATGGAAATTATCAATGATGTGGAAAATATAATTCACGAAACCACAGGGTTTAAAGTTGATATTTATAACTCTTTAATCCAAAATTATTTTGCTCTTTCACTAAAATGTGGTGTAAATCTAAGTATTTTGTATAAATACTACATAGGAAAAAATGTTTTAAATGGCTTTAGACAAGACCATGGATATAAAGATGGAACATATAAAAAAGTTTGGAATGGTGAAGAAGATAATGTAGTCATGGTTTCTTTTTTAGAAGATGAAATTATTGGATTTGATGAACTCTATAAAAAACTAGAGGTTGCATATAAAAAGTTAAATTAAGATTGTTATGATATAATTGCGCGAAAATTTATTCTAAAGGAATACAAATGAAAAAAAGTTTTTTTTCATTATTTCTTAGAAGCTTTATAATTATATATATCTTTTTTGCCTCAAGTTTAGTTGCATCAAAGCTTTCACCAAAACAGATTGAAACTCTCAAAATTGTTAGGGATATCGCAAAACAATATCCAAATGCAAGTGGTGAAACTTTTGAAAATACAGCGATGGCTATTTGCCTAAGTGAAACGAGTGCCGGAGTTTTTAAAGTTGGAGATATAGGAAAAGACCCAAATATCTTCAAAGCATCTCTTGGCATCATGCAAGTAAGACTTGAAACTGCAAGGTTTGTAGCTCAAAAATTAAATTTAACTAATATTGTAAAAATGAGTGATGTAGAACTCGCAAATCGCCTACTTGGGGATGACAAGTTTAATGCCTATATCGCTGTTCATTTTATAGTTTGGTTAAATGATTATACTAAAAATTATTTTAGAACAGTAAGTAGATATAATGGCGGAAACCATAATCGACCTTACTATTATAAAGTTATGAGAAATATGCAATTTATCAAAACTCTCAAAGAATTGATGTAATTTTACATCAATTCTTTGCGTAAACTATACTCTTGCTTTTTGGTGTTTCTAAAAATTCTACATGTGAGACTTTTATACCGATTTTATCCATCTTCTTTTGTATGATTTTAAGAAGCCAAGCAGAGATATTTTCACTTGTTGGCACAAAATCTACTATGATATAGCTCTCATACATCTCAAAAATATGGTTTGATTCACCTTTTATACTCGCGAAATCAACTGTTTTATAGCCATTTTTATGAGGTATCAAATCTTTTTTATCTTTGAAATGCGGCAGAAGTGTAGAAAAAAGTGGGTCAAATATATCTATGATAAACTTATGGTCAAGTGTATCATCTAAGAAAGTTTTAAACCAGTTTAAATGCCCAAAATCAGTCACCATTCCATCTTTTAGAGTGTCGCTTTGAAGATGCACTACTATTTTGCCTTGATGACCATGTAGATGCCTGCAAGCAAAACAAGTATTTAGTGCAAACTCTTGATTTAAAACTTGCGACCAAACCCGATGTCCGTAACAAAAATCAAACTCTTTGGATATTTCCCAATACATTTTAAACCTTTCAAAGTATTACTACATATAATTATACTATTTTATAATAAAATTATTGCTTTCATAGCTGTAATACTAAGGTTGAGTGGCTCTTTACC
>JALUMJ010000066.1 GCA_027040375.1 Campylobacteraceae bacterium | reverse complement strand
AATGAGTTCCATTTTGATGATATTGTATTTTTTAATGTTTATTTTCCAAATGGACAACGAAATGATGAAAGGCTAGAGTACAAGATGGCTTTTTATGAACGATTTTTACAACATTGCGAAGCTCTAAGAAAAGAAGGTAAATCCATCATCATTTGTGGTGATGTAAATACTGCTCACAAAGAGATTGATATCGCCCGCCCAAAGGCAAATGAAAAAACTTCTGGATTTTTAAAGATGGAGAGAGATTGGCTAGATAAATTTCTATCATATGGCTACATAGATACATTTAGAGAGGTAAATAAAGATATAAAAGACAGATACTCTTGGTGGTCGTATCGAGCTGGTGCAAGAGGAAACAATGTAGGCTGGAGGATAGATTATTTTTATGTCTCATCAGATTTAAAAGATAAGATAACTGATGCAAAAATTCACGATGAAATTTTAGGTAGTGATCACTGCCCTATAAGTTTAACGCTAGAGATTTAAATATCTCTCCACGCTCTATATAGGAGTTAAATTGGTCTAGGCTAGAAGCCGCAGGTGAAAGGAGGGCTACTGTATCTAGCGTATGGATTTTTTGTATCTCTTCCATGGCCTTTTTTAGCTCATAAGAAGCTGTGACACTTTTGTCGATACTTTTGCAAAAATTTACTATCTTATCGGTATTTGTACCTATTGCAAAAACTCTTACATGTAAGGGTTGTAACATTTCGAAAAGAGGTCTCAAATCTACCCCCTTGTCATCTCCGCCTAATATGAGAATCAAGTTTTTATCTTTATATCTTTTTATGGCTTCTAAAGTAGCATCTAAGTTTGTGCCTTTTGAATCATTTACCCAAACTCTGCCTTTATTATCTTTAAAAGCTTCAAGTTTATGAGCGTCTGTTTTAAAAGTATTAAATTTATCAAAATCAATACTTCCTAAAAGTATTTGTTCGACGCAAAGTGCCAACACGGCATCAAGTAAAAAAGGAGCTTGAAATTTTACTTTTTTTATGTCAATTCCTAGTTTATTAGCCAAATCATATTCGTCTTTATAGGTTATCTTTTTTGCTAGAGTTTTTATATCTTTATAGGCTTGAGGGATTATAACTATGCTTCCTTCAACCATTCTGCCAAGTGGGCTCAGCTTTGCTCTCTCGTAATTTTCGAAACTTCCATGCCAACTTAAATGGTCTGGTTTTACTGGCAAAAGTAAGTAAATATTTGGAGTAGCAACTTTTGTTTGAAAAAGCATATAAGAGCTAGTCTCAAGTATCCAAAGTTTATCTTTTTTATCTAAGTTAGCTAAAGGATTGCCTATGTTTCCACCGCACTCGCTGCCTTTGTCTTTGAAGATAAAATCAAGCATTTGAGTAGTAGTTGTTTTGCCATTTGTCCCGCTTATCCAAATCGAAAAGGGCATATCTTCGCACCAAAAATCATATTCGCTGATGAGGTTTTTTGCTTTTTTCATAAGTGGATGATTTAGTGGAAAACTTGGACTTGGGATTTGTATATCATTCTCTTTTGGATTAAATAATTTTACAGGAAGAAGCTCATTGCCAAATTCATCTAAACTTTTTTCTTTGAAATGGTCATCAAAGATTTGGCAATTTTTCAGCCTTTTAGCTATCGCTTTGGTTGTTTTTCCGTACCCAAAAAGTGATATCATCTGATTTTAAGAGCAGTTAATGCTATGATATTTGAGATGAGAGCTATAATCCAAAATCTTACTATTATCTTATTTTCAGCCCAACCTTTTATCTCAAAGTGATGATGAATAGGTGCCATTAAAAAGATTCTTTTTTTTCTGGTTTTAAAACTTCCCACTTGCAAGATAACAGAAAGTGTTTCAAGCACAAAGACAAATCCAATAAGTAGCAATAAAAGCTCATTTTTAGAGATAATCGCCATATACCCAATAAACGCTCCGATACTTAAACTTCCACTGTCGCCCATAAATACATCGGCAGGATAACAGTTATACCACAAAAACCCAACAAGCGCACCTATAAGTGCAGCTGCGATGATTACAACTTCTCCTATACCGCTAACTTTTGGAAGTAGCAGATAACCGCTTAACACGGCATGCCCACTAATATACACAAATACTCCAAGACTAAGCATAGAGAGTATAGAAGGAACAGTTGCTAAGCCATCTAAACCATCAGTTAAATTTACAGCATTACTAGCAGAAACCATAACAAGCGACCAAAATATTACAGCAAACCATCCGATATTTAGGACTGGGTGTTTATAAAATGGTATATATAAATCAAGATTTAACAAAGACGATGAGTACAAAAAGTACGAAATTGTAAGTGCTGATATAAATTGCATCAAAAATTTTGTTTTTGCATTCAGTCCTGCAGTATTATTTTTGCCAATAATCTTTGAAATATCATCTTTTATGCCAATAAACCCAAACAAAGCAATAACCACGAAACCCATGAGTGCAAATACATTAGACAACTTTACACAAATCAAGATTGCCATAAGTGCAGAAAAAACGATAACTAAGCCACCCATCGTAGGAGTTTCACCTTTTGATTGATGAGACTGTGGAGCTAAAGAATATATAGGTTGTTTTGCATTTTTACTTTTTGCCCATTTTATAAATTTTGGCATTAAAATCATAGATATAATCAAAGAGACAAAAAAAGCTATGCCAGCGCGCACTGTGATGTACTGAAAAATGTTAATATGAAAAATTTGGTAGAACCAATATAGCATAGAGGGTGCCCTTATATTTTATTGAAAGTATAATTTTAGTAAAATATTGCTTATAATATGGTAAGGTACTTGACTAAAAGGAAAGAAGTGAAAAAAGATATTCAAAAGACTGTTTTAATTATAACTGATGGGATTGGATATAATCCAGATTCAAGAGCAAATGCCTTTGCGCAGGCTAAAAAACCAACTTACGATAAACTTTTTAAAGATGTGCCAAACTCTTTGATTAAGACTTCTGGTCTTGCAGTTGGTCTTCCTGCTGGACAGATGGGAAATAGTGAAGTAGGACACATGTGCA
>JALUMJ010000065.1 GCA_027040375.1 Campylobacteraceae bacterium | reverse complement strand
TACAATAAACTGTTGTCTTTATTGCCAAAGAGTATCAGAGAATTTACGAGATTTATATATCAAAAAAATGATACACTTTTTTTTGTCCTCGAACACCCTGGCATAAAAATGGAGTTTAATTATAAGAGTAATTTGATAAAGAGCATATTAAATAAGCTAATTGAGATAGATAATGAGTGTAATTTTATGAAATCTAATCAAATAAAAGCCTTTGTGACGAACAAAAATACTCTAAAAGAAATCAGTGACTCTAAAAATCATAAGTTACAATATACTGAGCGAGCAACGGGTGAATTTGAGAATAGTGCCAAAAATGAAGAAATTAGAGAAGTTTTAGAAAAGATAAAATTAAGTATAAAAAGTGGTCGAGATGGGCTTAACTGAAAGTTTAAAAAAAGTTCCAAACAGTAGTGGAGTTTATCAATATTTTGATGAATTTGACAAACTTTTATATGTAGGAAAAGCAAAAAACTTAAAAAATAGAGTGAAAAGTTATTTCAGGTTTACTCCAGCACTTCAGCCTTCACCAAACCTTAGCCCAAGAATTTACAAAATGATCAGCGAAGCAAGAGATATTAGATATATCTTGGTTGCAAACGAACATGACGCCTTACTCTTAGAAAATTCTCTCATAAAACAGCTAAAACCAAAATACAACATACTGCTTAGAGATGACAAAACATACCCCTACATAAGTATAGATTTAACCCAAGATTTTCCAAGATTTGAAATCAGCAGAAAGATAGAAAACAAAAAAGGTATAAAATATTTTGGTCCATTTACTAGTTCGTCAAGAGAAATTTTTGAAGCATTATATATTTTACATCCATTAGTGCAAAAGAAAAACTGTTTAAATAGCAAAAAAGCTTGTCTGTTTTACCAGATAGGGAAATGTCACGCACCTTGTGTTGGGAAAATTGATAAACTCCAATACAAAAAGATAGTCGATAATGCACTTTTTATGCTAAAAAACAAAAAAAGCTTACTTGAGCCACTTACAAAAAAGATGCTCGCTTCTGCTTCTATGCAAAACTACGAAGAAGCAAGCAAGCTTAGAGACATGATAAAAGCGATAAAAAACTCCTTACATGTAAGCACTGGTATTGATTTGGCTAACTTAGAAAATCTAGATATCTTCTGCGTTGATATCAAAGAAAAAAGTGCTGCAATCATAAAAATTTTTCTAAGAGACGGGAAAATTGTATCAACAGATCATAATATCATTAAAAATACGCAAGGATTTGAAAAAGATGAATTGTACAAAAGGGCTTTGTTGCAATTTTATAAGCAAAATTCTCCAATGTTATGTAAAAATATTTTGGTTGGCGATGAATTTATCGACAAAGAGGACATTGAGAAGTACCTAGAAATAACATTTAAGAAAAAAATTAAAATAATTCACCCAAAAATAGGCGATAAAGCAAAATTGATAAAACTCTCAAAACAAAATGCTGCATATTTGCTAAATAATGAGATAAATAAAAAAGATATACTTACTCAAATCAAAAATCTATTTGATTTAGATGAGATTCCATATCGCATAGAAACTTTTGATAACTCTCATCTTGGAGGAGTAGCCACAGTTGGGGGCATGGTTGTTTGGGAAGAAAAATTTATAAAAAGTGATTATAAAAAATTTATACTACATTCCATCGATGAATATTCCCAAATGAAAGAATTATTACAAAGAAGAGTGAGTGATTTTGCAACAAATCCACCACCAAATTTATGGCTGATTGATGGAGGCTCCACTCTTGTAAAATTAGCCAAAGAAGTCTTAAAACAAAATAATATAAGATTAGATGTATTAGGAATTTCCAAAGAAAAACATGATGCAAAATCTGTTAGATCAAGAGGAAGTGCACGAGATATAATCCACTATAACTCAATCAAACTCAATCTAAAAACAAGCGATACACGACTACTTTTCTTGCAAAAACTTAGAGATGAAGCACATAGATTTGCTATAACATTTCATCAAAAAAAGAAACTGAAGAAAGATCTTCTCAATCTTCTTACGACAATTCCTGGCATCGGTTTTGCGACTGAGAAAAAATTATTGGCATATTTTGGAACATTTGAAGCTATTTATAATGCTAATTTGAGAGAATTAAAGATGATTATAGGCGAAAAACAAGCAATTGCACTCAAAAATAAAGTAAAATTATATACATTTAAGCAATTCTAAGCTAAAATTATCCTCGTTACAGTATGTAATAAAATATCCTAAAAGGATACGACTTGGTTTTATATGATAAAAAAAGTAATTTTTTAGGCATAGGTCAAAATGAACTATTTATGCTCGGCTATGAAGATATGGTAGAGTTCAAAAGTTACCACAATGACTTTGCAGATTTGTTTGTAAATCACCCAGGATATATTTCAAAATTTAAAAATTTCTCTTGGATTGATTATGCATTGCACAGCGGTGTGTCAAATAAAAATGTCTTATTAAAACATAAAAATGGCACAGAAATTGAAGCAACACTAGATATCATGGAAATCTTCCTTCTTGATGAGATAAATGAATCTAGCATCCTATACAACATAGAGATAAATATTTCCAAGTTGGAAAATGATTTTGCAACCACAACAAAACCATATTTACAAAATCAAAATACAGAACTTGAACCAATTCTTGAAGAACCAATAGCACAAAAAAAGGCTAAAGTTAAGGATACTTTTTCCCTTGTTAGTGACTTTGAAATAGAAGACTATAAAGAAGCAATAGCTGAAAATGAAAAAAATGAAAGTAGCAATGAACCATTTTCTATAGAAAGTAACTCTGATTTTGAAATTAAAGAAAATATCCCAGAAGATGCAAAAGTTGTTACCCAAAAAAGTGCTGATTCCACGATAAAATTGAAAGTTGATATGTTTGATGATATTGATGAGACAGAAAAAATAGAAGATATTTTAAAAATACAAGCACCAGAAAAAACATATAAACCAGAAGACAAGATAGAAATTAAAACACAAAATGACTCTAATATATCAGATGAAAAAAATCATACAGGGGAAACAAATAATTTTGCCGAGCAATATGAAGAGGCAGATGGTGAAAATATTGATTTTGCACAAATTATTGACGATACGGGAATTAATCTTGAAGACTTAGCCAAATTTATGGATGAATTTTTAGGTGAATCTAAAAAAATGAGCGAGATTCTCCATTTAAGTAAAGACAAGCAATCAATAAAAAATGAAATATTACAATTAAAAGGGATAGCATCTAGCTTGAAAATGATAAATTTTGTTAAATTACTTAACATGATATCTAACAATTATGACACAGAAAAATTTTATTATTATGTGAGCAAATTTGATAGCAAAATTAAAAATCTAAAAAATCAACTGTCTTAGTCATGGCAAAACAACTAAAAAAGAGGTAAAAAATGAAACTCAAAATGCAAAATACGCTGAAGATACTTGGCTTGTATCCGATTATTATACTTTTTATATTCTCATCATATTTTTCATATATATCTTACACACAATACAACAAAGCTGATGTGTTTGAACAAAAACTAGCTGCAGTGGATGTAATAGAAAATCTATCTGCTAGCATCGCAAAAGAGAGGGGGCTTAGCTCAATCTTTATAGCAAGTAACGGTAAAATAGTCAAAAGTGCTCTTCTTAAACAGAGACAAATAGTAAATCAAAAAATAAAATCTTTTTACAACTATTATAAAAAAAATAAGCCTGATAACAAAATAAAACGGGCAATATCAATGCTAAATAAAATATCTAAAGTGAGAAGCAGTGTTGATTCATTTCAAAATGTAAATTTTAATAAGATATTCTTTTTGCGTTACTCAAAGATAAATGAAAACTTATTGCAAGAGATAAATAAACTAAAAGACATAGTTACAAATGCACGGGGGGTCTCGCTTACAGTATCTTTGATATCTATTTTAAAAGATATAGAGTACAATGGGCAAGAGAGGGGTTTTATCGCAAAAATTCTTGGACAGTATGTTCCTTTTACACAAAAAGACATGAAAGAGTATTTAAAGTTATCTAACAAAAACGGTAAGTTTGAACCAAAAAACATAAAAGATATAGTTTCAAGAGTGCGAATTTCTAGCATATTTAACACTAGAAAAAATAGAAGAATTCTAAAAGATGTTGAAAACACAAAAGCAGATATTATTCTCTCTGCTAAAGACGGCGACTACTCGATAGACCCTGTATCATGGTTTAAAATAATGACCCTAAAAATAAATATTCTAGAAAAAAGCTCAAAAATCTTACAGGGTTCTTTAAAAAATGAAATTAAACAATACAAAAATGAAAATATTGGTCAGCTGATTTCCTCTGGTGCAACATGGCTAATTTCAATCATTTTTATGCTTATGGGGTTTATGATATCAGGTCAATTTAAAAAGAACTTATCTGGACTTGAAAGCGTTTTTAAGAAGGTTGAAAAATTAGCAGAAACAAAAGAAGAAGTTGACTTTAGTACATCTGAGGGTATGAGCTCTGCTTATACTATCATTGATAAAGCAATCGACAATATCACGCAAGAAAAAGATAATGCAAAAGAAGCAAGTGAAGCAAAGAGTATATTTTTGGCAAATATGTCACATGAAATTAGAACCCCGCTCAATGGTATTATTGGCTTTACAGAACTTCTTAAAAACACAGATTTAGATGGAGAAGAAAAAGAATTTGTTGATGTTATTGAAAAAAGCTCAGAAAATCTTCTAGAAATTATCAACAATATACTTGATTTATCTAAAGTAGAAAGCAATAAAGTAGAGATAGATGAAATTCTCTTTTCTCCTATTGTAGAATTTGAAAATGCAATAGAAGTTTATGGTCCTAAGGCATCAGAAAAAGGTATTCACCTATCGTCATATATAGACCCAACTTTAAATAATTACCTAAAAGGTGATGCCACAAAAATAAAAGAAGTTTTAATTAATCTGATGAGTAATGCAGTAAAATTTACTCCACAATCAGGCCATATAACAACTGAAATAAAAAGAGAAGAAAATGCACCAAAAGGAAAAGCAAGAATCAACTTTAGTGTGCAGGATACTGGCATAGGTGTTGAAAAAGAGAAATTAAAAGATATCTTTAATGCATTTTCACAAGCAGACTCAACGATTACAAGAAAATTTGGTGGAACTGGACTTGGTCTTACTATATCTTCAAAATATATTAGTATGATGGGAGGAGAGTTAGCACTCGAAAGCGAAATAGGCAAAGGAAGTAAATTTTATTTTACTCTAGAATTTGATGAGTCTATCTCAAATGAAGAAAAATATGAAAATGCATTTAGCGAGTATAACTGTGCTATTTTATCATCCGAAGAATCTCCAAAACCTCACTCACAATTTGTATATAATTACTTTACTTATTTTGGTTCAAAAGTTAAATTTTATAATGATTTCGGAAGTCTGAAAAACTTGATATATAGATCTGGATGCAATATTATTGTTGTTGATTATGACGCAATAAGCGAGGAAGAACTAATCGAATACAAGAAAATTAAATTGCCTATTATTCTAATCTTAAAATCATCTCATCAATCAAAACTTGATTCATTGAGAACAAAATACATAACACCTGTATTTGAGCCGATAAATATGAGTAAGATTACTAGAGTACTAAAATCAAGTCATGATATCTTGCCAACTAGAGCCGCAGCTCCTAGACCTTCTAAAACAGCAAGAAAGACAATGGGAACAAAGTTTAAAGCTGATGTACTTGTTGCTGAAGATAATGAGATAAATCAAAAGCTCATAAAGAGAACACTCGAGGATTTAGGCTTAAACATAACTATTGCAGCAAATGGATTGCAAGCTTTTGAAGAAAGAAAAATACATGATTACGATTTAATATTTATGGATATAGCAATGCCTATTATGGATGGTGTCATGTCAACACGAGAAATCATAAAATATGAAAATGAAAAAAACCTTCCGCATGTCCCAATAGTTGCAATAACCGCAAATGCTCTTAAAGGGGACAGGGAAAGATTTATGAATGAGGGTTTAGATGAATATATAACTAAACCAATCAAAAAAGACAGCATTATAAATGTACTTAATTTATTTATACAAGATTTAGCTGTAGATCAAGAAAGTACACAACCAGTTGATGAGATTGTTAGTATAGAAAAAATCGAAAAGCAACCAATTATAGAAAAAAAACCAATACAAAACAAAGAAGATAATAAAATATTGGTTTTCAAAAAAAGTATTATAGAAACTAAGATATTTGCAAATATAATTTCTAAAAACTATCATAAAGTTGAAGTTGCAAAAAATGCAAATGACTTTAAGGAAAAGATTTCTAAGAACTTTTATTCACTAATCATACTAGATAAAGAGATTAGTTCTTTGGATGCATCCACTGTGGCACCTTTAGTTGAAATATCAAATCAGGAACAGCAAGCTGGTCATACCAAGATAATATTATTCGTGGATACTTCTACACCAATAACTGATGAATTAAAATCTCAATTTGACAGTGTCGTTGCGAATTCTATCAATAAGGCTGATTTAGAAAGTTTAATTAAAGAAAACATATAAAAAGGGATAGAGAATGGACAGAGGACTTAAAGTATTAGCAGTTGATGATGACTTTATAAACTTAAAATTAATCAAAATGATGCTTAAAAACAACAATGATGTGCTAGAAGTAATAGAAGCAAAAGATGGACTAGAAGCTTTAAACAAAGTAAAAGAGCTTGATGATATAAATTTGATTCTATTGGATATAAAAATGCCAATCATGGATGGTATAGAGTTTATGGAAAACATATCGTCTATGGTTAACAAGAAAAATATACCTATTATTGTCCTAACAACTGATGAAACAAAAAAACATCAGGCATTTGAAAGTGGAGCATTTGATTTTTTAGTCAAACCAATAAGAGAGCATGATTTATATGAAAAAGTATCTAAAGTAAAAAGTCTTTTATAGAATTTTAAATTATATTTGAAATTTTTTTGTATAAGGATATAATCTCTTCTTTTTTTTCTATAAAACTATTTTTATTTGCTATGAGATGAGCAGATGACTCCATTATGGTTTCAACTGCTTCAAGTCCATTTTGCTTCATTGTATCACCAGTTTCAACTATATCTACGATAACATCACTTAGCCCTATAAGTGGGGCTAATTCAATCGAACCATATAATTTGATGATCTTAACTCCTATGGCTTTTTTAGAAAAATATTTTTGTGCTATGTTTGACATCTTAGTTGCAACTTTTATCTCGGGCATCGAATAATCTATCTTCTTATCCACCTTTGCTCCTACACAAACTTTACATTTTCCTATACCCAAATCAAGCAATCTAACCAAATCTTCGTCTCTTTCTTCAAGAACATCTAAACCAACAACGCCAATATCGGCAGCTTGATGCAAAACATATGCTGGTACATCTTGATTTCTGACTAATAAAAATTTAAAACCTTCTGTTTGTAAAATTAATTTTCTATCTTCAAATTTAAATTTTTCACCAAAAATTTTTTCAAATATTTCCAAAGTTTCTTTTGCAATTCTTCCTTTTGGTAACGCAACACTTAACATAATATACCCACCCTAACTAAAATTTTCTTCTACTATCTTTTTCATTCCTCTAAATATAAGTGTTCTATCAAATATAGAATTATCAAAATATTTAGAAAAAAACTTACCATCTCCGCCTGTAAAATAAATCTTTTTATCTTTACATGTATCTTGCAAAATCATTAAAATTGGCTTCACTACCCCATAAGAAAGGGCATCTGTCGTTTTTTGCGGAAGGGCTTCAAAATCAACACTCATATTCAATTTAAATCTCAATTTATCTGAAATCCCTGAAAAACATTTTTCATATGCTGAAATTCCTGGCAATATAAAACCACCAAGGTGCAAAGAATTTGCCATTATATCTACAGTAATTGCACTACCTGCATCAACAATTATTCCATCTTTGACAGCCGCACAAGCAGATATTCTATCTATTCCTAAACCTTGATAGATTGTATCTAAATAAAAGTAAGACTCTAAATTTATAAACCTAGCATTGTCATTCAAACCTTTAGTAATGCTATCATTTACGCTGATAAAATATATATTTTCACTAGCACTATAATCTTTGAATTCTTCGCAAGATATAGTCCAGACTTTACCATCATGATAAAAATCTACATTATGATTTCCTATATCGCATAGTAACATTTTACACCTCTATAATTTTCCATTTATCTTCTTTCAAAAAGAATTTAGCCTTTGAGCACAATGGAGAAGTTATAACTAATAGCCTGTTTTTATATGCATGATTCACATATATTTCCAATCTCTTTTCTAGCTCCATTAACTTAATTGCACTACTTTTAACAAATCTACTTTTATTCTTAACCAAAAATATTGCAGTATAATATTTCGCTTCATCAACCCCACTAAAAAGATCAATTTTTTGTCTGCTACCCAGATTTACCAAATCGATTTTTTTTATTTTTTTTAAAATGATATTATTAGCACTTAATATATCAACTAAATTTTTCAAATCAAAAATCTATTTTTCAATAAGTTTAAGATACTTGTCCTTATAGTATAAGGAATTCTTGGTAAAAAATAGATATGAATCAATATTTTCTGGCATTTTATAAATATTTGTAGATATTAAATCAATATCAGTAGCTATGAGATATCCACCTCGCTCAATCATATAAATAAAATCACCATAAATAGCACCTGCAAAAACTGCAAAAGGAAATTTTTTCTTTTTAAGCACCTTTAAATCAGCATCACACAATATAACAGTTCCATCTTTTGTAAAAACAAAGACTCTGTTTTTCAAAACCACTACATCCTTAACATCAACATCAAGTATTCCCATTGATTTGGGATTTATAGATATAACTCTGTTTTTTGTAGCTGCTACCAATCTGTTTCCTAAAACTCCAAGATATATAATATTTCCAAAGAATTTTTCATCACCAACGACCACATTTTTGATAATTTTGCCACTTTTTCTATCAATTATCAAAAGCTTTCCATCAAGCGTAGGAAATATTATCAAAGAATCTAAAAAATATGGAGATGCTATCCTAGAATCCACTGCATATATATCATCTTGCTTAGAATTTAAAATTTCTTTATTTGATTTTGTATCTATAAGCATCAGCCTATTTGTTGAGAGTATTAGTGCAATAACTGACTTCTTTATGCTTGCAGCTACGACTTGTGTCTTAAATTTTCTTTTATACAAAACTTCCGAATTATCATCTAAAATTTCAAGCTTACCATCACCTGATGCTATTAAGTATTTACCGTTATCATCCCCTAAAAATGAAAAATTTGCTGGTACCTTTATATCTTTTATGCCATTCTTAGTGACAACTTCCCCATTCGCAAGAGTCGCACCTCCATTTGTTACATCAACTATGGAAGCAGGCAAACTGCCATCATAACTCACGGCATACAAAACATCTTTTGGTTCAAAATATTGTCTTTTTGTTCCACAGCCTTGAAAAATGGAAATAGAAATGACAGCAAATAAAAATATGCCTATCATTCTCATTTAGTTTTACCTTGATAGTGGCTAAGATTTTTAACAATTTTATACAAAGGAGAATTTGTGTCAATTTGGGCAAATTTTAATTGTGCTTGCGAAATCTTTCCAACTTTAAGCAAATCAAAACCCTCTTCTAGCAAAGCAAATCCTTTAAGTAATTTACTATTTACTTCTTTTGAATTTTTAATTTGAGCCAACTCATAAGTTGACAAATCTGACAAAAACATTTCATTTTTATCTTTTGATAATTCCTCAAGTTTTACTATATCTTTTTTAGAAACTGCCACTCTAAATAAATATGCATTATAAAGCGCTTCATTTTTATCTTTTAAAGTATTTAGTGCCTCTTTGTCATTTGGCTTAGTAAGCAAAGTTTCGTATGCAATATTTGAGAGCCTTAAATTTCTTTGTTTTATATAGCCATACGAAGTGTATCCAATGGCTGCTATAACTAATATTGCTACGCCTAATTGAACTTGTCTTTTATACTTTTTATAAAATCTTTCTGTTTTTATAACACTTTCTAAAAATTGCTCTTCAGCTCCAATTTCTTGTTTAATTCCATCTAAATCTTCTTTTAAGCTCAAGTCTAATCCTTTTTCTTGTAATTGAAATGCTATATTAGCATATTATATATAAATTATCTCTTTGAGGCTAATTTTTGCTATAATAACAAAGCGAATACTTAACCATTTACACAAAGGATTTAAACGATGCAAATCAACGATGAACTTCTAAGCAAATTAGAAAAATTATCTGCACTTAAAATAGACACGAACAAAAGAGAAGAAACCATGATGGAACTCAGTAAAATTGTAAAATTTATTGAAATCCTAAACGAATTAGACTTGAAAAATGAAGAAGCAACTTTTACAACAGTAAGTGGAGGAACACCTTTTAGAGAAGATATTCCAAGTGTAAACCCAGAGATTATTGAAACTATCTTAGCGCACGCACCAAAAAGCGAAGATGGCTATTTTGCTGTCCCAAAAATTATAGAATAAGGATAAGAGTATGAATATAAAAGCACTTTTAAAAAATGTTGCGAATTACAAAGCATCTGACTTGCACATTGTAAGCAGAAGTGAGCCTCAAATAAGAATCGATGGAACTCTAGTACCGCTAGATATGGGCAAATTAGATGGTCCAACCATAGAAGAGATGTGCTATACACTCCTAAGTGACAAGCAAAAAAAGGCTCTAGAAGAAGAAAAAGAACTTGACTTTGCATTAGAATTTCCAGATATTGGACGATTTCGTGCGAACTATTATTATACAATGAATGGTGAATTAGCAGCTGCATTTCGAATAATTCCTATTGAGATACCTTCACTTGATGAACTAAAATGCCCTCTAGTTTTCAAAGACATGATACAAAGAGAAAAAGGATTGATTTTAGTGACGGGTCCGACGGGTAGTGGAAAATCTACTACACTAGCAGCACTTTTAAATGAAGTAAATACCACAGAAAATAAGCATATCATAACCATAGAAGATCCAGTCGAATTTGTGCATACCAATAAAAAATCACTATTTTCACACAGAAATGTTGGGACAGATACAAAAAGTTTTGCAAAAGGACTTAAATTTTCACTTCGTGAAGACCCAGATGTTATACTTGTAGGTGAGCTTAGAGATCAAGAAACCATAAGCACTGCCATAACAGCAGCAGAAACAGGACACCTTGTTTTTGCTACGCTACATACAAATTCTGCAGTTCAGACAATTAATAGAATCGTAGATAGTTTCGAAGGAGCTGAGCAAGTTCAAGTAAGAAATATGCTTTCCACTTCTTTGTATGCTGTTATATCCCAAGCACTTCTTCCTAGAGTTGGCAGCGGAAGGGTAGCTATACA
>JALUMJ010000064.1 GCA_027040375.1 Campylobacteraceae bacterium | reverse complement strand
ATAGAATCAAATATATCTTTAGCAAAACTTGTTGTAAGTGGTGGGGCTGGGGTGATTTTGAAGTCTCTTTTGCCCTCTTTATCTCGATTTGGTCTTAGAAAAATGGTGTTTTTCATCTTTTGCTTATAAAAACTCTGTGCAAGTTCAAACATATGTGTTACGAAAAAGATTTTGATATTTTTTTGCATGAGTGCTTTTATGATTTGCGAGGCTATCAAGGAGCCTTCTATCTCGTTTGTTGAGGCAAAAGATTCGTTAAACAAAATCAAAGCGTTTGGTTTTATAATCTCTACTATATCATTCATCCTCAACAACTCTTCATCAAATTTTCCACTTTTCATGGTTTTGTCTTCTTCTTTTTTGAAGTGAGTGAAAACTCCACTGCATGTATTTGCTTTAAAGCTCACAGCTGGCACAAACATACCGCATTGTGACATCAATTGAGCTTGACCTACACTTCTTAGGAAGGTTGATTTTCCTCCTTGATTTGCACCTGTTATGAAAAATAGTTTGGCATCAGCATTTATGTCATTTCCCACGACTTTTTCATTTTTGATGAGTGCAAGAGAGATGTCATATAAATCTTTTGTGAAAAAAATTGTTTCCTCTAAAGGTGCAACAGCGGGAAATACAAATGCGCAGTTTAACTCTTGTAATTTTTCCTGCAGATTTAGGCAACCCATATAAAAAGCCAACTCTCCTCTTAGTGATATAAAAAAATTATCTATATGATTGGCTGAACGACTAAGAGAATTTGCTATCTTATTTAAGCCTTCATCTCTTAGATTTCTAAGCACTTTTGCCCCAGCATCATCTCGTGGATGTAATGAAAAAGAGTACTCTTTTGCTTTTGGAGTCAAAATTTTTCCTAGCCAACTCTTTGTTGCAAACTTATCTCTTCTTAGGGTGTATTCTATACCTTCATATGCCTTGCCTAGTTTTGCACTAAGCAAAACTCCACCTTTAAATTTCAACTCTTTTAGATGCTCTTTGACAAGCATCAAATACTCATCATCAAGCTCTTTTTGAATCATCTTGAAAAATCTTTGAAATCCGCTTGAGTTGAAATTTTGTATATTTTCATCTACTATTTGCCTCATCTCAACAAAAAGCTCAAAATACATATCAAGCAAAGAGACACTACTGCTAAGCAAGGAGCCTGGAGATCTGCCAAAGACACCAAGCCATCTCTCCTGTTTTTTTGCAAGTGATTTTATCGTAAGTTCATACAATTTTTTTGTTATGAGAGGATTTTTCATGCAATCTTTTAGTATCTCTTGGCGATAAATAACATCCCTAGTTGAGTCAAGACTGCAAAGCAAAGCTTTTTTTGAAACATCATATAAAAATTCATCCTCTTTTGACATGCAATCCAACAGAGGCTTTAGCTCCAAGTCACTCATGAGGGTATCTGCGTTTTTTGGCAAATTTTCATCAACTACAAAGTCTTTATTTTCATACATTAAAAAAACTTTCATCTCTTTATCCTTTGCAATATCTGTTCATAACTTAGATTGTATTTACGAGCTAATGTTTTGGCATATGCCTTGCCATCTGGAGATTTTTTTATGATTTTATAGGTTCTGCTTTCTATCTCTTTTTCATGTGTGACACTTGTCATACTGATTGTTTTTTCACTCATTTCATTTAGTTTATATACAAAAGTTACCCATATACAAAATAGATCCAATTTGTCTATCTTTTCCATAATTCTTTTGCTAAGAAACATAGAATCTTGCAAAGAAGTGGAAGAAAATATCTCGTTTAATATCACTAAGCTTTTTGGAGTAGCTTTTTCAAAAATAGCATGAATTCTAAGCAAATCAACTTGCAATTTGCTACTAAGTGTACCTATCTCCTCCTCTTTTTCAAAATGGGTAAATATCTTATCTACCAAAAATATATTTGCCTTAGAAGCAGGGACAAGCAAGCCAAGTTTTGCTAGATAATTTATCTGTCCAAATGCTCTTGAAAAAGTAGATTTTCCACCCTGATTTGCTCCACTAACCACCATAATTCTCTCTTGATTTTCAAGCAAGTAGTCATTTGACACAACTCTTTTTTTCTCAAACGACAAACTATATGCCAAAGCTAAATCAAAACCATCTTTTACCTGTATCTCCTTATTGTTTTCACTGATTTTTGGAAAACAAAAAGAGACACCTTGCTTTTGCATGACATTTATATAGCTAAGATATGAGATATAAAATTCAACCTCAGTAGCAAATAGCAAAAAAGTTTCATCTATAAAATCTACAGATTTTTCACAAAACTCTTGTAATTGTAAAAAAATATCTGGATTAAGTTTGCCAACAAACTCTAAAATCTTTGCATTAACATGATTTATGCCTCTGTTTTTGTCAAAATTGCACTCTTGTGCTTTTACTTCATCTTGCACAAATTTTTCAAAAACTCTTTCTATCTCTTTTGTGTAATCATCTTCGTTTTCATACTTTTTTACCCTAAATGTCATGCCATCAATTCTTATATCATAAACTATCAAATCTAATTTTTCTTTTATGAGCATCATCTCTTTTTTCGCAGAGACAAAAGCATCACTTTGTAGATAACTGTCCAAATATTTACGAAACAGAAGAAACCCTTGTGAGTACAGCTCAGCAGATTTCAAAACCCTATCAAAATCTTCCAATGCACTGCAATACAATATCATCATCTGCAAAAACCATCCGTTTTTGTACTCTTTATACTCTAAATTTTTTATCATATCTTGGTATTGTATTATCTGTAAAATTTTATTGGAAAATTCATCAACACTTAGATAAAATCCGTCCTTTTGAAGGTCTTTGACTATATCTTGCCTGTATATTACATCCTCTTTGCTGATTTGAGGCATATAAAAATATCTCTTTATGTCAAACTCTTTTTTGTAAGAAATCACAGCATCAATGATTTGATCAAGATTCAAATCTGTATAAAAATCTAGTGTTGAAGAGAGTTCTTCAACACTCTTGTTTTGGTTAAAAAGTATGCTAGAAAATTGCATATCACCCCCTTATTTATAGGAGTCATCAGTTCAAAGAACGATTAGGCAGTGAACTCCATCACCTCTACATGTAA
>JALUMJ010000063.1 GCA_027040375.1 Campylobacteraceae bacterium | reverse complement strand
GTGCATAACACCAAACTTTTCCAATATCTTAGAGCATTCGCTCATCACAGGATAATCACTTTTACTTCCAATTATAATAGATATGAATTTCATTTTACTATCTTCCTTCTTAAAAATGTGAATGCGGGTAGTTTTTCTGGCAACAAAATAGAATTTGTATTTCCACTGTGTATTGAATCATATATTTTACCATTTTTTGCTTGAAGCTTCTCGAAAACTATATACCATCTTCCATCTTTTTCATAAACTTTTCCAAATTCATTTTCGATATTTTTTATATCAAAATTCGGAAAAACCAATTCATATGGCTCATTTGGCTCTAATTTATCTTTACACAAACATCCGATTCCATCTTCATCAACCATGGCACAAACCTGATGAGTTCCCTCACTGATAGAATCTTCTAGATTTTGAGTACCATGTTTTTCAAATGGTCTTTTCACTAGATACCCATCATTAAAACCTCTGTTTTTTGTGCTGTTCAATTCTGCTTCATATTCTGTAGCATTAAATTTTTGCCCATAATAATCATCTATAGCTTTAGCGTATATTTTAGTAGTAATTCCCACATAATATGTGCTTTTTGTTCTACCCTCAATCTTCAAAGAATCAATCACGCCACTATCTAAAATAGTATCTACATGTGCGCTAAGATTTAAATCTTTTGCGTTCATGATATGCGTTCCCTCTTCACTCTCTTGCACCTTAAAAAGGGTGCCACTCTCTTCGTTTTTAGCGTACATCGTGTAAGGAAATCTACAATCATTTGCACAACTTCCACGATTTGAAACTCTTCCACTTTGTAAAGAGCTTATCAAGCATCTTCCGCTATATGCAAAGCACATAGAGCCGTGCACAAAAACTTCAAGCTCAAGCTTTGGCAAGTGTTCTTTTATCTTTTGCAAATCTTTTAGGCTCACTTCTCGTGCAGCGATTATTCTTTTGACACCCATATCCCAGTAAACCTCAGCATCAAGATAACTCAAAACATTTGCTTGAGTAGAAAGATGGATTGGTATATCAGGTGCGATTGAGCGAACAAGTCTTACCACGCCAGGGGCTGCGACTATAAAAGCATCTGGTTTCATTAAAGCTACTTTTTCTATATGTTTTTTTAGTAAATCTATTTGTGCATTAAAAGGAAATCCATTTACTGTAACATATAGTTTCTTACCAAGTGCATGTGTATAGTCAATAGCTTCTTCGAAACTTTCGTAAGTGAACTCTTTTCCACTTCTAAGCCTTAGTGAAAAGTGACTTACTCCCGCATAAACTGCGTCAGCACCATAAGCTAGCGCAATTTTTAATTTTTCAAAATTTCCAGCAGGAGATAATAATTCGACTTTACTCATCTATTTCTTTTTACCTAAACTTTCAATTATAGCTTCTATATCTTCACTTGTTACAAGATCATCTGTGCCCTCGTCTCCTTCGATGTGAACCGCAGAGCTAACTCTGCTTTTATCATCAATTGATCCTTCAAATAGCAAACTGATGTATTTTGAAAGTGCTCGCATGACATTTATAACTCGCTCAATCTTTTGTCTATGTATATCTTGATACTGCATGATATCCATGGCCATCATAATCTCATCTTCACCCATTTGTGCATTGTTGGTTAAAGCACTTAATTTTTCTTTTGCTTCCTTGTTTTCTTCAAGGGCTTTACTAAACTGTTCTATCTTTGGAAATTTAGCTGTTAATTTTTCAAAAAGCGCGATATTGGATTCAATCACAGGAATTATCTTAGATATATCTGATTCAGCGTCCATTAAAACATTGTTTACAGTTTCTAGCTTATCAAATATTTCACCAGCTTTTACTTCTGAATCTCTTGTTACATCATCAAGTTGCGAAACCATTTTGTGGTCTTCAGTTGGAGGTGGTGGTGGCCAAGCTACATTTGGATCAGCTTTGTATTCACTTGCGCCTTCATACTTTTCTGTTTCTTCAGGGACGATTTCCTTTTCTACTTCCTTGTCTTCTGCTTTTTCACAGACAACTTCTTTTTCTATTTCTTCATCTTTTTTTTCTGTCTTCGTATTTTCATCACCAAAATCCTGGTCATCCAAACCACCAGCCATCAATGCATCAAGTTCTTCTTGCGTCATAAGATTCTCCTAAATGTAAGTTTTATGTATATTATATAGAACTTTTCATATAATTTTACTTTAAAAGGAAAAAATATGATTGTAGATTTACATAATCACACTATTTTATGCAACCATGCCACTGGTAGCATAGATGAATTTGTCCAAAACGCAATAGAAAAAAAGATAGACATCTTTGGATTTGCTGACCATGCTCCCATGTATTTTGATGAAACATACAGAATGGGCTTTAAAGATATGAAAAGATATGAATCTGATGTCTTACATGTAAAGAAAAAATATGAAAAAGATATAGAGATTCTTTTAGGATATGAAGTTGATTATCTTCCAAATATGGTTGACCAAAGAGTCTTGGATGCCAAAGTTGATTATCTTATCGGTTCAGTTCATTTTTTAAATAAATGGGGATTTGACAACCCTGAATTTATAGGCAAGTATAAAGAGAAAAATATAGACAAGATTTGGGAAGACTATTTTGCCGCTATAGAAAATATGGCGAAAAGTGAATTTTTTGACATAGTTGGTCATATTGATTTAATAAAAGTATTTAAATTTATGCCAACAAAAGATATAAGGTTGATTGCTAAAAAAGCTATAAAACAGATAAAAAAGTCTAATATGGTAATAGAGCTAAACAATGCAGGATTAAGAAAACCTATAAATGAAATATATCCAAGCCCAAGCATAATGGAGCTGATGAGTGAGTATGATATACCTATAACATTTAGCTCAGATGCCCATAAAACAGGAGACATAAATTATAAAAAAAGTGAAGCATTAGAATATGCAAAATCTTTTGGGTATAAAAAATGTGCAGTTTTTAGGGATAAAGAGAAAGAAATGGTTAATTTTTAATCATATTAAAAGCATCATATACTAATAATTTAGATAAAATAACTAAAATAAAATTTATAAGGAGTTCGTATGGGCAAGTTTGTCAATAGTGTGGAGGAGTTTTTTGAGTATTGTGAAGAGAATGAAGTAGAATTTGTGGATTTTCGTTTTTCAGATATAAAAGGTACTTGGCATCATCTGACTTATAGAATGTCAGCTATCGAAGCTGATTCTTTTAAAGATGGTATCCCATTTGATGGCTCAAGCATAGATGCGTGGCAACCTATCAATGAATCAGATATGATTCTTATGCCAGAAGCCCCGAGTGCTTTTTTAGATCCATTTACTGCTGATTCAACTATCATTGTTTTTTGTGATGTATTTGATATATATAAAAATGAATTGTACGAAAAGTGTCCAAGAAGTATCGCCAAGAAAGCATTACAACATTTAAGCGAAACTGGTTTGGGCGATGTTGCTTATTTTGGACCTGAGAATGAATTTTTTGTCTTTGATGATGTTAAAATCAGAGACGATATAAACTGCGCTTACTATGAAGTTGACTCTGAAGAGGGAGAGTGGAGTAATAACACAACTTATCCTGATGGCTTTAATTCTGGTCATCGTCCTGGAACAAAAGGTGGGTATTTCCCTTGCCAACCAACTGACTCTATGGTTGATTTAAGAGCTGAAATGGTTCAAGTATTGGAGCAAGTTGGGTTAGAAACTTTTGTTGTTCATCACGAAGTTGCACAAGCACAAGGTGAAATAGGTGTAAAATTTGGAACACTTGTTGAAGCAGCTGATAATGTACAAATATACAAATATGTTGTAAAAATGGTAGCTCACTTAAATGGGAAAACTGCAACATTTATGCCAAAACCACTTTATGGAGACAATGGAAACGGAATGCATGTTCATCAATCAATCTGGAAAGATGGTAAAAACTTGTTCTATAAAGCTGGAGAATATGCAAATCTAAGTGATATGGCTAGACATTATATAGGTGGTGTTTTAAAACATGCTCAAAGTGTAGCTGCTTTTACAAATCCATCAACTAACTCTTATAAAAGATTGATTCCAGGTTTTGAAGCTCCTTCAATCTTGACTTATTCTTCCCAAAATAGAAGTGCAAGTTGTCGTATCCCTTATGGAGCTAACGAAAAAGCTGTAAGAGCTGAGATGAGATTTCCAGACTCTACTGCTTGTCCTTATCTTGCATTTACAGCACTTCTTTTAGCTGGACTTGATGGTATCAAAAACAAAACTGAGCCAGTTGGTCCTATGAATGAAGATTTATTTGAATTAAGCCTTGATGAAATTAGAGAAAAAGGGATAGAGCAAATGCCTCACACTTTAAGAGAAGCATTAGAATCGCTTTTAAAAGACCAAGATTACTTAAAATCTGTTATGAGTGATAAATTTCTAAGCACATACAAGCAATATAAATTTGAAACACAAGTTTGGCCTGATGAAGGAAGACCAACTGCATTTGAATTTAAATCAACTTACTCTTGCTAAATTGATGCACGAGAAGGGATTAACCCTTCTCGTGCATATTATCCATATAAAATAGTTACACTTTTATACTAAGTTTAAACATATGATATTTACATAATATTGACGATAAAACTATCAAAATTTTGACTTAAAACAACAATTTTTACCAGATAAAATAATTAGATTAAATCATAATCTTTATATAATTTTTATAAGCATACTCTAGCGTTACAAAACGAAACATATAACAATAAAATATCAAATAAAATACAGTTTTTTGAGTCATTTGGTAATCTTTTAGATAGTATTCTTCTGAAGTTAAGAAATGAGGATATGACATGGAAGATAAAAATAGACTTTTTACTGATGTTTTGGTAGTTGGTGCTGGTCCTTCAGGTTTAAGTTGTGCGATACACTTAGCAAACAAATTAAACTGTGGTGGTGAAAAAAAGCGTATCATGGTCATAGATAAAGGTAGCGAAGTTGGTGCCCATATACTCTCAGGTGCACTCATAAAAGAAGAAGCATTTAAAGAATTATTAAACGAAGAGGAGTTTGAGAACTTGCCAACACAGGGTAAAGTTATAATAGATAAAACACTAAAACTATCACCAAGTAGTTCGTATGCTCTTCCTTTTAATCCACCATATATGAATAACTTAAATCGTACAATTATTTCTCTTTCTCAAGTATGCAGGTACTTAGCAAAATTGGCTGAGGAAAAAGGCGTAGAAATTTACTCTGGTTTTGCTGTTGATAATTTTATATATGATGAAGGAAACATAATAGGCATAAAATGCAAGGATACAGGAGTTAACCACAATGGAGAAAAACAAAAGAATTTCCAAGAAGGTACAAAAGTAGAAGCAAAGTTGATTGTACTAGCAGAGGGCACTAGAGGAAGTTTAGCAAAAAAAGTAAAAGACAAATTCAATCTTAGAGCTAAATCAAATCCTCAATCCTACTCTTTAGGTATCAAAGAATTATGGAATGTAAAAGAAGGAAGTATTAAAGGAGGGGAAGCGTATCATACATTTGGCTATCCACTCAACACAAAAGAAGAATTTGGCGGTGGATTTTTATATGGGCTAAAAGACAATAAAGTCGCTTTAGGTTTTGCTGTTGGATTAGATTATGAAGACCCAACACTAGACCCAAACGCATTGATGCAAATCTGGAAACAACATCCTTTTATAAAAAATATACTAAAAGATGGAAACATTGTAGAATATGGTGCAAAAACCATACCTGAGGGTGGATGGAATAGCGTTTCGAAACTCTATATAGATAATTTGTTGATAGTAGGCGACAGTGCGGGTTTTGTAGCGATGCCAGCACTCAAAGGTGTGCATCTCGCAGTTACATCTGGTATGTGCGCAGCTGAAACAGCATATATCGCTCTTATAAAAGATGATTTTACTGAAGCAACACTCAAAAAATATGAAAAATTGATAGAAAACAGTAGGATAAAAAAAGAGTTATATCCTGTGAGAAACTTTAGAGCTGTCATGAGCCAAGGTCTATTTTATGGAGGCTATAAATTTGGAATTAGCCTTGTTACAAATGGATACAGTCCCTTAACACCATTGTTACCAAAGGACAGCAAAACTACAAAAAAATTAAAAGAATATAATGGCGAACTATTTAAAGACAGATTCAAAGATAAATTAGAGTTCGATAAAGTATTGACCTTTGATAAAGACACTAGTGTTTTTTATTCTGGTACTGCCCACGATGAAGAACAACTTGTGCACTTACATGTAAAGAATATGGATGAGTTTAATAACTCAAATATAAAAGAGTATGGCATGCCGTGTCAATACTTTTGTCCAGCAGCAGTATATGAAGAACACATAGATAAGCAGAACAATCACGCACTTAAAATACACGCCGAAAATTGTGTTCATTGTAAAACTTGCGACATAAAAACACCAAATGATGAGATTACTTGGAATACACCATATGGTGGAGATGGTCCGCAATATCAAAATATGTAAAAATAAAAACTTGGAGTAATAAAATGGCAACAACAATAATAAGCTTGATGAAACAAGTTCCTCTTCCGTCTCAGATGAGGATGGGAGATGATGGACTCATGGATAGAACAAAAGCCAAATCAATCATAAATATAGATTGCTCTTTTGCTTTAGAAGCGGGGTTACAGCTAAAATCTATGATTAGCGGAGCAAAGCTCATAGTATGTTCTATGGGGCCGCCATCATTTAATCAATCCCTAAAAAAAGCGATATCGATGGGTTATGATGAAGCTTACTTGCTTTCAGATAGAAAGCTAGGAGGTTCTGATACTTTTGCTACAGGTCTTGCGATATCAACCATGCTTAAGCATTTGGGCTTTGGCAAAGGTGCAAATGAAGATTTTATCATAGTAGCTGGGCGACAAACAAGTGATGGAGACACTGCTCATATACCATCTCAAGTCGCAGAAAATATGGGAATACCACAAGCTACTTTTATAGAAGATATACAGTATGAGGATGGACACATAATAGCAAGGAGAATCATAGAGGGTGGTTATCAAATACTAAAATTACCAAAACCTTGCACACTCTCACTCACTCCAACTGGAATTCCTCCTAGGAGACCTAGTTTAGCAGGAACCGTGAGGGCTAGGGAAACCAAGGTTACTGTATTTAGCATAGATGATGTAAATTTAAGCGATGAAAAGATTGGGCTCTCGGGTTCTCCTACAATCGTTGCTAAAGTTGCAAATATTAAAAGCCAGAGAGCTCCTGCAATATTTTGCGATGGCGAGGGCACTTCAGACTTAGTCGAAAGCTTGATAGAAAATATCAAAAAAGGAAAAAACAGCTTAGAAGAAACAGTAAAAAAAGAGATTAAGAAAAAAGAGATGCCCGAAGATTATGAAAGAGTAGATTTTAGAAAAGGCGCAAGCGGAATTCTCACTTGGGCAGAACTTGCAAATGGCGAAATCACTAGACCATCGCTTGAACTTTTAACACCAGCTCGAAATTTGGCGAATTCTCTAGAATCTGGAACTAAAGTTACTACCTTGCTTATAGGAAGCAAGGTTGAACACTTAGCAAAAGAGTTGATTTATCACGGAAGTGATGAAGTTATCGTGGTAGATGATGAGAGGCTTGAAGAGTATAGAATACTTCCATTTTCCTCCATCTTTGAGCAAATTATCAAAAAATACAATCCTGAGATAGCTCTATTTTCAGCTACAACTGCTGGGAGAGAACTCGCACCTAGGACGGCTGTTAAAACTCAAAGTGGAGTAACGGCTGATTGTACTTCACTAGAAATTGGTGAGCATCTTGATAGAAAAAACAAAAGAATTTTTTCTCCGATTTTAGAATCAAGAAGACCAACTTATGGGGAATCTAAACTAGCCACTATACTTGGTTTTCATTGCCCGCAAATATCAACTGCAAGAGCTGGTACATTTGAAGTTCCACCAAGAGATGAGAGCGCAAAAGGAAAGATAACAACTTTTAAACCAGTTTTAGAAGAAAAAGATTTCATAACACAAATCATAAAAACTGTTAGAGGAGATGGGGGATTAGCAAACTTATTTGATGCTGACATCATCATATCTGGCGGTAGAGGCACCATAGGTGATGAGATGAAATTGATAAAAGATTTGGTTAACACACTAAAAGACAAAGGAATCAGTGCAGAATATGGATCTAGTAGGCCTATGGTAGATGAGGGTATTTGCGAATACGCAAGGCAAGTTGGCCAGACAGGAAAAACTGTTAGACCAAAGGTTTATGTAGCTGTTGGCATTTCTGGGGCGATACAACATATAGCTGGCATGAAAGAATCAGACACTATAATTGCAATCAATAAACATTCAAATGCAAGTATATTTTCACACTCAGATTTTGCATTAGTTGGTGACTATGAAGACATAATACCAGAGTTGATAGACAGAGTAAAAAAAGGTTTTGCCTTTGGCTTAAAACAAAATGGGGATAAGGGGAGTAAAGATGTATAAGGTATTAAGTAAAAAATATTTATCATCAAATATATTGTCAATGGATATATTAGCACCAAGAGTTGCTAAAAAAGCGATGCCTGGTCAATTTTTAATCGTCAAGATGGATGAATTTGCTGAGAGAATTCCACTTACAATTTGCGATTATGATAAAAAAGTTGGAAGCGTTAATATAATATTCCAAATCGTTGGTGAAAGCACAAAAGACATGGAAAAACTCAATGTTGGTGATAGCTTTGAAGATCTAGTTGGTCCTCTTGGGCAAATGTGTGAATTTATGCATGATGATATAGAAGAACTTAAAAAACAGCATTTTGTATTTATTGCTGGAGGTGTTGGCGCTGCCCCTATACATCCACAAATCAAATGGTTTTCACAGCAGGGCTTAAAAATGGATGTCATCTTGGGTTCTCGCTCGAAAGATTTATTAATATTAGAAGAGGAGTTTAAAAAACTAACTCCAAATGTACATGTGTGTACAGATGATGGCTCATATAGCTTGCATGGCAATGTAACAAATGTATTAGAAAAACTTGTGCTTGAGGATGGTAAAAAATTTACACATGCAGTTGCGATTGGCCCTATGATTATGATGAAATTTGCAACTTTGATGACTGAAAAACTCAACATTCCGACCACAGTAAGTCTAAATCCTCTTATGGTGGATGGAACTGGAATGTGTGGGGCTTGTAGAGTTGAGATAGATGGTAAAGTAAAATTTGCTTGCGTGGATGGGCCAGAATTTGATGGTTTTAAAGTCAATTTTGACGAAGCTCAAATGCGTCTTAGAATGCGCCAAGAAAACACACTAGAAGACGAACATGAAAATGAAGAATGCCCAATAGAACACGAGGAAGTGCAAGATGCCAAAAAAAGATCACTTCCGTATGTCAGGGAGCCACTTCACAGGGCTCATACTTTCGATGAAGTTAGCCTTGGTTATACATTTAAAGAAGTTGTAGCTGAAGCAAATCGTTGCTTCATATGCAAACATCCAAAATGTGTTAATTCTTGTCCAGTTGGCATAGATATACCTACTTTTATCAAAAAATTAAGAGAAGAAGACATAGAAGGAGCCGCAAGCGTATTGTTAGCTCACACAAAATTGGCTTCTATTTGTGGCAGAGTTTGCCCTCAAGAAAAACAGTGTGAAGGAAGCTGCATCTCAGGGAAAAAAGGAGAGCCTTTGGCTATTGGACTATTGGAAAGATTTGTTGGTGACTGGTCACTTCAGCATATGGAAACAAAAGTACCAAAGAAAAATGGCAAAAAAGTGGCCATTGTAGGTAGTGGACCATCTGGTCTTGCCGCTTCTGCTCAACTTTCAGAATATGGGTACGAGGTTGATGTTTTTGAATCATTACACAAACTTGGTGGTGTATTAGCCTATGGAATTCCATCATTTAGATTACCTAAAGAAATAGTAAAAGCTGAGATAGATAGAATCAAAAAATTAGGTGTAAAATTTCACACAAATGTAGTTATCGGAAAGACTATAACGATAGATGAATTATTTGACGAAGGGTACGAAGCTGTTTTTGTAGGAAGTGGAGCAGGTTTTCCAAACTTTTTAGGGATCAAAGGTGAGAATTCTATGGGCGTGCTCTCTGCAAATGAATTTTTAACAAGAGTTAACCTTATGGGTGGAAACAAAAAAGACTATCACACTCCAACTACCATAGGCGATAAAGTAGCCGTCATTGGAGCTGGAAATGTCTCAATGGACTCAGCAAGAGTTGCTAAAAGATTAGGTGCACAAACTAGCATCATTTATAGAAGAAGCTATGAAGATATACCAGCTCGTGCTGAAGAAACAAAACATGCTAAAGAAGAAGGTATTGATTTTAAACTTTTAACAAATCCTATAGAAATTTTAGCAGATGAAAAAGGCAGGGTAAAAGGCTTAAAATGTGCAAAAATGGAACTAGGAGAACCAGATGAAAGTGGCAGAAGAAGACCAACAGAGATAGAAGGCTCAGAATTTATAATAGAAGCTGATACCGTCATCATCTCAATCGGTACCAAACCAAATGATTTGGTAACTTCCACAACTGGGGGCATGGATACTACTCCAAAAGGCACTATCGTAATCGAAGAAGGGAAAATTACAGAAACAACAAGAGAAGGAGTATTTGCTGGTGGCGATATCGTAACAGGAGCTGCCACAGTGATACAAGCTATGGGAGCAGGTAAAAAAGCTGCTAAAGAAATAGATGAGTACATAAAGAGTAAAAAAGTAAAGATACCGGCATAGGTTGTCACCATATCATGAACTGCTAAAAGTGGAGATTGAATGAGTGGGGTGGAGATTTTGTTAATAGTTATGTTGTTTTAAGATTAGATTAAACTGTATATGTATATAATGAACATATACAAAAAGGTTGTTCATGGAGTTTGATTGTCTAGATATCGATAGTATTGTTGGATTTGATTGGGATGATGGCAATATGCTTAAAAATGAAATTAGACACAAACTAAAGTGGCAAACTATCGAAGAGCTGTTTTTTAATGAGCCGTTAGTAGCGGTGGAAGATAAAAAGCATTCAGACGAAACCGAGTGTAGGTGTTTGGCTCTTGGACATATAGATGATGGTCGGTTAATTAGTGTAATTTTTACCAAAAGAGGCGATAAGATACGAGTAATTTCCGCAAGAGCAATAAGTAAAAAGGAGAGAAAATTTTATGAAAAATTTACCAAAGTTTAACAATCAACAAGATGAGATAAATTTTTGGGATAAGCATGATGCTACAGACTATTTTGATATGTCAAATGCAAAAGTTGTAAGATTTCCAAATCTAAAAAAAAGCACTAAGACTATATCATTAAGATTACCCGAAGATATGCTAGAGAAGATAAAAGTAAATGCAAATGCCTTAGATATACCATACCAATCCTTCATAAAAATGGTATTGCAAAAACAGTTAAGACTATAGATAGCAAATAAAAAAGGTTATTCCCGATACTGACTCCTTTATGCTGCAAACCGCTATTCGCTAGTTTTGTTGTTCGTAGCGTAGAACGAATCAAAAGCAGGTGGCACACGCTACAACGGCTGAAGATAGCCAATAAATTGCCGTTAGGTAATTTATTGGCTACTCTATTTTGTTAACATATACCCTCTTAATAGTTTTTGCAATAATAACTCTTCTACATTTTGTCTTGAATCAAAAATAGCCATAACATAAACAGTATCATTTTCAACTTTGTACATAATTCTCCAAGGTTGT
>JALUMJ010000062.1 GCA_027040375.1 Campylobacteraceae bacterium | reverse complement strand
ATGAAATAGAAAAAACCATTCTTCCACTCACTCTCATTTATGCTACAATTTTATATGCTTGTTTGAGACTCAAAAAAGTGGAAGGCTGGGAGTGAAACGGGTGGAAGAATAAAATGAAATATACAACTAAAACATTTTTACTTTCTAATGTATCTAAAATGATATCATTAACAGTAAATGAAGCTGCTCTATCTATCAAATCAACACCACCTAATAAAAAGCTGTAATCTCGATTTTGAGATGTTTTTTGTGCAATCTTTGCAAATGCAAAACCTTCTCTAATTGCACTAACATATAAACAGTCATCTTTAATAGTGTCATACAGCTTTTTAAGTGTAATATTAAAGCTTACTTCGTCTTCTGCTATGTCTATCATTAAAAACATCATGACAAGACCTAGAGCAGATTTTAATTTCTCTATATGAAATACGCTATCACTTAACTTTGCTTTTTTTTCAAGATCATTTACAAATCTTTCAATATCATCAATTGATTTAACATTGTGAGTTGCAATATTTCTATTATAAGCTCTATTCATCTCAAACATTTTGTTTAAATTTAAAACTTCTTCGTGTTGTATTTGTTTCTCTTCATCAATATCTATAAAATCAAAAATTGTTGTTTGTTTTCTATTTATCATAATTTTTCCTTTTAAAAGATTTTTAATCCTTTTTCTCTTTATATGCACAAGTATAGCGTATAATTGTAACATTGTCAAATTTTTATTAAAAATATTACAATTTTAAGTGTAGTTTAAGTAATAGTATGAATTGTATAAGGTTTTTTTGAAAAAGTCAAGCAAAATACTATATATAGGGGTTTATGAAGAATTAATGAAAAAAGACAAAGGGAAAAATTGTAAAATGTTGTGGTATACTTATGAATATAAAAACTTTTTTGATAGATTTTTAAAAGGGTTGATAGAACAAGCCAAAAAGAAACCAATTTTTACAGAACACTTTCTTTTTGAACTCGTTATATGAATTATAACACACTTATCATTGTTTATGCTGCTGTTCTATCCGTTTTCATAAATTTTTAGAAAACAGACAAAAAAATCTATAACCATCTTTTGAAAAAAGAGGTTTGCTCAATGCTTTTTAAGTTATTTAAAAAATGATATGAAAGATGAGAGAAAATAGAATCAGGTTTTATTTGATCCAAAAAAAAGATTAAATGATATATGCCGAGTTTTTGATGTGTGTTTATCATTTGGACATCAAACGAATGAGAGATGAATTGAAAGATGAAGAAAAGGTAAGGGACTCCGCCTTTTCAAATATGCTCTTGTGATTATTGAAAAACCTCATAATTACCTTTTTTGTTTATCCATTTTTTTGGATAGGCGAAATTCTCTGGACAGGGATTAGAAAAAAAAGATTTTACAAAAAAAATGAAAAGTTTATTGATTACAAATAAAGATTTATGGTTTTCTCAATTAACATTATTCAGTTCTTCATTATTCAAAAAAAAGCTTCAAAAAGAAAGCATATTTAGATTTATACGACATAAGCAACTTTCATTAACAAAAAGCTAAAACATAGCCCAAATAAGCCCATATATAGCCAGATAAGCCTATTTGTGGTCAATTGTGTAATTAAGGGGGAATAAGTAGGAATGAAAGGATGCAGAGCATACTTCTTGTAGCTTGAGAAAACAATAGTAAAAAATAGGAATCATGGGTAAAACCAAAAAAGTCGAAAAAAGTCAAAGCATTTCACCAGCTTTTTCATTTTTCAAAATTTCCAACATTTATCTATACCCCTTTAACTTCTGTGCGAATGCAGCGAAAGCGGGTAGAGATAGCATATTTGGAACGGGTAAATTAAGGATATGTTGATCAACTATATGGGTGATGTTATAAGGTCCAAATGGAATGTCCCCTAAAAACTAGACAATTATCAACTCAATAAAAACCTAATTTTTTAAAGACTCTAAATTATACCTTTTTTCAAATTCATTTGGAGATAAATAATCCAAATAGCTATGTCGTCTTTTTGGATTGTAGAACATTTCTATGTATTCAAAGATTTTAGAAGCTGCAACTTCTCTTGTGTGAAATACCTGTTTTCTGACAAGCTCTTTTTTAAGCGTTTTGAAAAAACTCTCTGCAACGGCATTATCATAACAATTTCCTCGGCGACTCATACTGAGTGTAATGTTATACTTTTTTGCCAATTTCTTATAGTCATAAGAGCTGTACTGGCTTCCTTGATCTGAATGGAGGATAACACTATCCTCTTTTGTGAGACGTACTGTTGCCATCTGTAAGGCACTTATAATAAGTGAAGTTGTTTGACGACTTCCAGTTGCCCAACCTATTACTTTTCTACTATAAAGGTCAATAACGGTTGCAAGATAGAGCCATCCCTCATGTGTTCTGATGTATGTGATATCACTGACCCAGCTTTCATTTGGCTTGCTTGCAATGAAACATTGCTGCAAGTAGTTTGGATGTGCTTTGTGCAGAGCACCTGCTTTACTTTTTGGTTTGCGTTTGTATGTTCCAGCACCATAGAGCTTTGCTGTACTCATTAATCTGGCAACTCTTTTACGGTTAACATGAATACCAAGGTCTTTGAGGTCTTTTTGGATATTTCTATGCCCATAAACACTACCTGACTCTTTGTATAACTTTTTGATTGTTACAAGAAGCTTCTGGTTCTCTTGTTCACGATTTGAGATGGGTTGCTCTAGCCACTGGTAATAACCGCTTCGGTGTACTTTCATAACTTTACAAAGCAGTACAACTGAATATTCGTGGCTGTACTCCTTAATAAAAGCGTATTTTAGTCTGTGTGGCTTGCAAAGTACACCGCGGCCTTTTTTAGGATGTCCCTCTCTTGCGTTACTCTTTTTAATTCTTTTTGTAATTGCTTAATCTCTGCGTCTGTGGATTGTTGTATGCTGTATTTAACTTGTGCTTCTGGTGATTCAAATCTTTTTATCCATGAACTCAAAGATGTTGGATGCACTCCTAATCGTTCTGCCGTATCTGTTATAGTGTACCCATTTTCCAAAACCTGCTTGACAGCCTCTATTTTAAACTCGTCGCTGTATCTTCTTCTCGCCATTTTTAATCCTATAATTTTCTGAATAATACGATTGTATTATTTTAGCCAAATTATTGAATTAGTGTTTGTCTAGTTTTTAGGGGACATTCCA
>JALUMJ010000061.1 GCA_027040375.1 Campylobacteraceae bacterium | reverse complement strand
AGATTGTGAATAGTCAAAACTGTAGCTGCATTTGCAAAATCATGTATAAATCTTGTTTTGCTAAGTAGTGGCATAGTTGCTGTGTGCCAATCATTTACATGTATGATATCTGGAGTAAAATTTAGTTTTTTGCATAACGCAAAAGCAGATTTTGACAAAAAGATAAATCTGTTTTGATTATCTTTGTATGCTTCGCCGTTTTCACCATAGATTTCACTTCGCCCATAAAATTCTTCATAATCTATGAAATATATGGGAACTTCACTATTTGGCAAATTTGAGCTATAAACTCCAGCCCAAAATTCTCCCATAACACCCATAGGAACTCCAAGAGCTCCAGGGATTTGTTTTAGTTTTGACTTATCTAACTTGTAGTATCTTGGCATCACCACTATTATGTTGTGACCTAATTTTTTCAAAGCTTTTGGCAAGGCACCTGCAACATCTGCTAAGCCCCCAGTCTTTGCAAAAGGCACAACTTCACTTGCAACAAATAGTATATTCATGATTCATCCTTTAGTAGCTTGGCACCAATTAATGGCGCATCTTTGAGTGAACTTGTTATAATCTCGGTATTTCCTAGTGTTGGTTTTAGTGTGTATATTTTAATCTTGGATTTGATAATATCTAAAAGACTTGGGTTTGCATCTATGATTCCTCCGCCTAAAACTAAAATTTGAGGATTATAAAGAGTTATAATCGTTCCAATAGCACTTGACAAAGCCGCTTCAAATTCATTTGCTATCTTTATACCGTCTTTTTCTAGTTTAAGTGCTTCAAGAGTTGGTTTACATGTAAGTTTGAGGTGTTTTATCCATTTCTTAATCCCACTGCCTGAGGCAAAAAGCTCTATACAATTCTTCCTCCCACACCCACATGTAAGAGTTGTTTTTTTATAGGGAATATGTCCGATTTCAGCAGATAAATTTGAATATCCTTTTAAAACTCTACCATTATCGACCACGCCAAGCCCAAGCCCAGTTCCTACATGTAAGACGCAAATATAATCTTTTTTTAGATGTTTTGCCTCTGCAAGGGCTGCGCATGTCAAGTCATTTTCTATAAACAGTTTAACATCAAATTTGGTTTGAAAGTATTCTTTTATATTTGCAATATCTACTTTTATGTTTGGAGAGTCGATTATCATACCATTTTGAACTTGTCCTGCATAAGAGATGCCAATAGTTTTTATGTCGTCTTCTTTTTCTAATATATTTTCTATAAATTTTGCCAATCCCACTTCTTGGCTAGAGGTTTTGAAAGTTTTTTGCACTCCAAAATCATCAAACATGCAAGCTCTTATCCAAGTGCCTCCTATATCAACAGCTAAGTTCACGGTATTTCTTTGTAAAGTTTGAGATATTTTTTAGCACTATTACTAAAACTAAAGTCGCAATTCATATCAAAAATTTGTATATTTTTTTCATTTTTTAGTTTTAATGCTCGGTTTATTGCTAGAATAAAAGCTTTTTTTGTCTGTTTTGTAAAAACTATACCTTGTCCGCATTTTTTCAAATCTGTATGAACTGTATCTTTTAACCCTCCGATATTATGCACTATTGGGATAGTTCCGTACCGCATGGCTATGAGTTGATTTAAGCCACAAGGCTCAAATTTTGAAGGCATCAGTAGAAAATTGCCCGATGCATATAAGAGGTGCGATAATTTCTCGTCATATCCAAATAAAAATTCAAAATTATCACTCTTTTTAGCTATATCCTCAAAAGTTTTTTTGTAATTACTAACTCCATCAACCAAGAAAATAAGATTTAACTCTTTTTTCAATAAATCATCGATTGATTCGAGTATCAAATCAAACCCTTTTTGTTCAACCAAACGGGAAATCATAACAAAAAGAGGAGTTTTTGCATTTTTAAATTTTAAATTTTTATACAACTCTTTTTTGTTTTTTATCTTTAAATTTAATGAATTTACATCATAATTTTGAAAGATTAAATCGTCACTTTTAGGATTAAAAACTTCTGTGTCTATTCCGTTTATGATGCCACTTAATTTGTTTTTATGAAAACTCAAGAAACCCTCTAAACCACATCCAAATTTTGGTGTTAAAATCTCTTTTGCATAATTTGGACTGACGGTGGTGACTCTATCACTATATTTTATGCCAGCTTTCATAAAGTTGCATTTTCCATAAAATTCTAAATCTTGCATTTCAAAATGACTTTGATTTATCCCTAATCTATCTAACGAATCTCTTTTAAAAATGCCTTGATAAGCGAGATTATGTATAGTAAAAACAGTTTTTATATTAGAGTCTTTTAACCAAAATGCACTAAGCGCACAATGCCAATCGTTCAGGTGAACAAGTTCTACATGTAAGAGTTTTGCAAGCAAGGAAATAGCTTTGCTAAATATACCAAATCTTATGTCATTGTTGGCGTATGCTTCGCTATCTCCATATAGATTTTTAGTGGTACTAAGCAGCGGTGCATCTATGAAATATGTCAAAACTTTTGCATCTTTTGTTTTGTAAACATCCGCTGTATAGTTGATACCACCTAGATTTATTTCTAAGATTATATCTGTTTTTGTTAGCTTTTTTTTATCCATAAACCCATATAATGGCATGATGGAGCATATATCTATGTCTTTGCTTAAAGCAAGAGGTAGAGCCGCTGCTACATCAGCTAAGCCACCACTTTTGGCATAAGGAAAAATTTCACTAGAAGCAAATAAAACTTTCATTTTTCTTCCCTTAAAAGTTTTGCACTCTTCTCAGGTGCCACTGGATTTATCGCCATATTTGAAGAGAGTTCAAATCCACCAATTCTATAAATTCTTGGGATAATTCTTATGTTGAAACGAAAATTTTTCTCTATGGACGAGGCAAAAGATTCATTTTCAAAGTTTGTGTTTAGTGGAGCTAGCCTAAAGTATAAATTATAATCAAATTTACCTAATTGCTTATGTAGTTTTGAAAAAACAACTTCTAACATTTGCGATAAATTTGTCATTTCCTTAGAGCTACAGTGATTTAAGCTAGATATATTTCTCTTTGGAGCTATGATAACTTCAAATGCAAAGCTACTAGCGTATGGGCAGTAAGCTATAAAATCATCATTTTCATTTATGACTCTTTCGCCTGATTTCTTTTCATTTTCTATGATATCTTGTAATTTTCCCCTGCCGTGTTTTTTGTAATATTTTAGATT
>JALUMJ010000060.1:9806-11713 GCA_027040375.1 Campylobacteraceae bacterium | reverse complement strand
CTATATACCCTTTAAAATCTTTGATTCTTTTTTCTTTTTCATCTTCTTGTCCCATCGAAACCCAAGTATCAGTTGTTACAACATCCGCACCTTTTACTGCCTCTTTTGGGTCATTTGTGTATATAATTTTTCCACCACTCTGCTCACATAGCATTTTGGCATCATTTACGATTTCATCTAATGGCTCATACCCTTTTGGAGTTGCAACTCTTAACTCAAAGCCAAGTTTTGCTGCGAGCATCATCCAAGAGTGAGTCATGTTGTTTCCATCACCGACATAAGCAACTATCGGGTTTTTGTCTTTTTTATACTCAATCATAGTCAGATAATCAGCCAAAAGTTGAACGGGATGGTACTTGTCAGTTAAACCATTAACGACAGGCACTTTAGAGTAAGCAGCAAACTCATCTAAAACACTTTGAGAATATGTCCTAATCATAACCATATCAACCATGCGACTAATCACTCGAGCAGAGTCTTTCATGGGCTCCCCCCTGCCTAATTGCAAGTCATTTGTCGATAAAAATAGCCCCTGCCCACCTAATTGATGGATACCGACTTCAAAACTTATCCTAGTTCTTGTGCTACTTTTTTCAAACAACATCCCAAGAGATTGTCCTTGTAAATATGGTATATAATTTTTAACTTTAGCCTCTTTTTTGATTTTTTTACCCAAATCAATAATCTCTAAAATTTCTTCTTTTGTAAAGTCATATAATGATAAAAAATGTCGCATCGTTTTATCCTTTATTTAAAATTTGAGCTACTTCTTTTGCGTGGTAGCTGATGATTATGTCCGCCCCAGCTCGCTTAAAGCCAAGCATCGTCTCCATCATCACTCTGTCATAATCAATCAAACCAGCTTTTCCAGCATATTTTAGCATCGAGTACTCTCCACTTACATTATACACCGCAAGTGGTGTGGTAGTAGCCTCTCTTACATCACGAATGATATCCATATAAGCAAGAGCTGGTTTTACCATAAGTATATCAGCTCCTTCAATCTCATCTTCAACTGATTCAGCTATGGCTTCCCTTCTGTTTGCTGGATTCATTTGGTAACTTCTTCTGTCTCCAAAACTAGGAGCTGACTCCGCAACATCGCGAAATGGTCCGTAATACGCACTAGCAAACTTGGTAGAATAACTCATAATCGGAAGGTTTATAAAATTTTCACTATCAAGTGCTTCTCTTATAGCTGTAATCATGCCGTCCATCATACCACTAGGTGCAATCATATCAACTCCAGCTCTAGCGTGAACTAGTGCTTGCCTACCCAAAATCTCCAAAGTTGCATCGTTATTTACTGTTTCATGCTCCATGTCAAGTATGCCACAGTGCCCATGGTCTGTAAATTCACAAAAACACAAATCACTCACGACAAACATATCTGGATGCTCTTTTTTTATGGCCTTTATAACGCTAGCTACGATACCGTGATCGCACAAAGCATCACTTCCAACACTATCTTTTACATCTGGTATGCCAAAAAGTAAAATCGAGTAAATTCCCATATCTTTTAGCACTTGGCACTCTTTTAAAATCTCATCTATACTCATCTGGAAAACACCAGGCATCGAACCTATCTCTTTTTTCAAGCCAGTTCCACTTTTAACAAATAAAGGATATATAAAATCATCGATGCAAAGCTTTGTTTCTTGCACTAAATCTCTTAAATTTTTATTAATTCTCAATCTTCTAAATCTTTTAAACATTCTTTTTCCTTATCTTTGTTAAAATACTTTTTAAAGACACAATTCTACCATAATATACTTAATAAGGGTAAATATATAGATGCGAATAAACATATCAAATGTAGCAAATCTTCCAACAAAATATGGAAATTTTAAGATACAATCATTCAGAGAAGGTGTAAAAGAGCATCTTGTTATATTTAAAGAACCATT
>JALUMJ010000060.1:4783-9706 GCA_027040375.1 Campylobacteraceae bacterium | reverse complement strand
GGGTAAATATATAGATGCGAATAAACATATCAAATGTAGCAAATCTTCCAACAAAATATGGAAATTTTAAGATACAATCATTCAGAGAAGGTGTAAAAGAGCATCTTGTTATATTTAAAGAACCATTGGGAAAAACCCCGATTGTGCGAATACATAGCGAATGCTTAACTGGGGATACAATAGGAAGTTTAAAATGCGACTGCGGCGACCAACTACAATTTGCACTAAAAACTATAGGTGAAAAAGGTGGAATGGTTATATATCTCAGACAAGAAGGAAGAGACATAGGACTTCTAAACAAAGTAAATGCTTACGCCTTACAAGACGCGGGCTACGATACAGTAGAAGCAAATCACCAACTAGGTTTTGAAGCAGATGAGCGAAATTATGAGATGGTAGAAATCATCTTACACCACTTTGGCATAAAATCTATAAAATTATTAACCAATAATCCAAAAAAACTGCAAAGCTTAAAAAACATAGAAATAGCTCAAAGAATCCCTATAATCATCAAACCAAACAAGCATAACGAGGCTTATCTAAAAACAAAAAAAGAAGAGATGGGACATCTGTTGTAAAATTTTGCTAGACTTCTTTATTTAAGATGGTTTTAGATTTTTATCAAAAATAGATATCTAAAACCATTATTAAAAGTTAAACTTTCACTTAAAACTGGTGTTGGCAATATCCACATTTATTTGCATCTATTGGAATCTCCATTGCACAATCTGGACATTTTTTTGTTGTTGGTGCAGGCACAGGCGCTTCTGCTTTAGATTTCTTCAGATTATTAATAGTTCTAACAAGCATAAATATAACAAAACCCAAAATTACAAATGATATAGTATCATTTATAAATGAACCGTATTTTATAGCTGGAGCTCCAGCTTTATCCAATGCTGCTAATGTTGCATAATGTTTTCCATCAAGTGCGTAAAAACTATTTGAAAAATCTACTCCTCCCATCAATAAACCTATTGGTGGCATTATAATATTGGCTACCAATGACTTTACTATTGATGCAAATGCTGCACCAAAAATAAAACCAACAGCCATATCTATCGCATTACCCTTAATAAGAAATTCCTTAAACTCTTTTAACATATATTCCCCTTTTTGAAAATTAATATAGATTATATCAAGGAAAAATAAATTTAGTCTTAAAATTTTGAGAATAAAGGTTATTTCCAGCACCTATTTTCTCCATATTTTAGATAAATTTGATGATGTATTAGATATAATAATTCCAGCAAAAAGCCTTTGCATAATTATTTGCAAATGGTTCTAAGGAAATTTTTATGATTCTTAAAGAAATCGATAGTAAAAATGAAGAAATACAACAACTTAATGAACTCTCTAAAGTTTGCAAGAATCAAAGAATCAAAAAATCTATCCAACTTGATTTGGTGAAGATTAAAAATGGCTATGAATCGGAAAAAAACAATGCATATTATCTTGATTTCATATCAAAAGATAGCAAAAGACACTATCTTTTACACGATATAAGAATCGAGCACAATGGAAGAGTTGCTCAAATTGATCATCTAATCATAAGCAGACTTGGGATAGAACTTTTAGAAAGTAAAAGTTTCTCAGGAATTTTAACTATAAATCAAGATGGTTCTTTAAGCGTTGACTATGGCAAAATTAAAAAAACTTTTCCAAATCCAATAGAGCAAAATAAACGACATGCAAAAGTTTTAATTGATTTCATCAACGGCAAGATTGAACTACCTTCTAATATTAAACTTTTTGGCGGAATACCGATAGAAACAAAAGTTTTAATAAATCCAAAAACAACCATATCAAATAAAACTTTACCAGATGGATTTGTGCGTGCTGACTCTTTCTTTTCAATTAGAGATAGTGAAATCGACAAAATGAGTACAATCTCCACATTTAAAACTTTAGGCAAAATTATGACACTTGATAGGGCTTTAGAAATCGCAAAATTACTCATAAAGTTCCATAAACCTCATAAAATTGACTATAGCAAAAAATACAATATAGCAATCAAGCACCAACCAATTGGTCAAAACAAATCCATGCAAGCCTTCATCAAAGAAGAAGTTTTATCTAAAAAAGTAAATATTTGCAGGCAGACTCACAACGAAATTGCACTTTGCTCAAAATGCAAAAGTCCAAATTTAGAGATAAGATATGGCAAATATGGATACTATTTTAAGTGTCTATTTTGTAATGGAAATACTTCCCTGCATTTAACATGCAAAACAGAAAAATGCAAACCTAGGCTCAGAAAGAAAAAATTAAAATTTTACAAAGTTTGTGATATTTGTAAAACAGAAGAACTTTTCTTTGAAAACAAGCTAAGCTAAAAAAATTTTATCAAAATTCTCTTAAAGATTCTTGCATACCTTGGTGCATTTCATACCAAAAATTCATAGCGGCTTCATTTTTGTTTTTATTAAATGCATTTAGCCATTTTATGAGTTTAGGGTCATTGTTGTTTTCAACATTGTGTTTTCTTTGTAAAAATGTATAAACCAAATCAATACTTCGCTCACTTTCCCAAAATACTGAAGAATTTCGACCATTTATACGACTAGCAGTCACGAGAACATTGTCCAGATATGCCTTTTTTTGCCCGTATAAGGATTCCATGATTTCAGGCATCATCTCTTCTGCCCAACCTCTATGGAAACGGCACATTCCTATGTTGTCCAAAGTTATCTCGCCTACTAATCTTTGTGCGCCTTTTTTACCTAACTCTCTTGGTGAATAAAAATCTTGCCCATAGTACATGTAGTATTTCCCCATGATTGACATAGGAGAGAGAACTCCTGGTGTCCAGTATTGATTTGGCACCATCCAGCCTTTTCTAGCATATGCACTATAGACAAATGAATCCATCACTTCTTTGCCTTTTTCTTTGGCTAAAATATGAGCAAATTTTCTAGCTCCATCACTCAGGTCTAATATTCCTCTCTTTTCGATAATCGAATCAAGCAATTCTACACCGATTTGGGCATTGTGCATAGAAGAAGAAACCACATCAAAATCTTTGTGATTAAATTCCGGTATGCCCTTCACTCCTAGCTCTTGTGGTGTGAGCAATCCATCAGATAAACATTCCATCAGCCAAGAAAGCGTTCCTCCCACTGAAATCGCATCAAAACCGTACATGTCAGCATGATGATTTAACCTCTCAGCTGCTCTTTGGTCAAATATTCCAGAAAGCGGTCCCATCGTTTGATATGGTTCATAATCTTTTTTAAATTTTCCATTCATCTTTTTACAAACCGCGACACAAGGCTCACCACAGTTTTTATCGCTTTTTGTCGCGATTGTTTCTTCATTAAACTGTTTAAGATAGTGATTTATGACAAATTTATCGTGAATTCCTAACCTCTCCTCTTCACTCATATATATACTTTTATAGTTAAAAGAGAGCATACTGCCTCCAAGACTGGCATAATTCACACCAAATGTTCCACCAGTTCCTAGTTTTTTATCAAAGCGGTATTTTGTAGTAGTTTCGATATCTTTTGCCGCAAGTTTCATATTGTACTTATCAACAAACCACTGGTCTGCCACTTTTCGTTCAAGCAAATCATCATCAACAAATGTACCACCATAGATGATGGCAGCTATTCCGTATTCTTGAAACATTTTGCTTCCAAAACCACCTCTTCCTGCCCAAGTGTCAGTAAATGTTAATTCTCCATTTTTTATAGGAACTGAGCAGATAGAGCCAAAATCAGTTACTTTTGCAGATGGACCTGTGACTAAAATCCTAGGGTTATTGCTATATTTATGTCCATATTTTTCTAAAGTGTAATCCATTAAAGAGTAGATACCTCTTCTTCCTTCATTCCATACTTTATCTATATCAATTGGCTCAATTTTCACTTGAATTTCACCACCTTGTTGACGATTTAAGTAGAGCACTGAAGGCGTTGGAGCTTTTCCTACCAAGGAGAGCATATTTATGCCTAGGTTATCGAAAACTAAAGCAGCACCACCCATAGAGGAGATATAAAATCCTCCCCAAGCTGGAGAAAATCCTGTAAATATTAAACGATTTGAGCCTGTTATCGCAGAACCAGCCAACAATCCTGCTCCGATATTTAAGCTTTTATGTTTACCTGCTAGGTGTAACCCTAAATCAACAGGACCAAAAAATTCGCCTATCTTGTAGTGATTTACTCGATAAAATGATGTTGACGCATCAACAAAAAGTACTTTTTGAAGGTTTTTCATGGCATTTCCTATGTTTTGTTTAATATTATTATAATATTATAATCTTTAAATTTATATAAAGTATTTCAACTAGGTGCTTATTATTGTATAATACAACCAAAAAAAGAGTCAGCTTGTATCAACAACCAAAAGATTTTTTAAAAAACTGCGAGATTTTTACTGAGTTAATTTTAAAATATAACAAAATACACAACATAACAGGTGCTAAAAATTCAAAGCAAATCGCGGAAAATATCGAAGATAGTATTTTTCCTCTGAAGTTCCTAAAAAAAGATATCAAAAATGCGATAGATGTTGGTACGGGGGCAGGATTTCCTGGTTTTATCCTTGCTATGTATCTTCCTAGCGTAAAATTTACCCTGATTGAACCTATCAAAAAAAAGAGTTCCTTTCTTCATTTTGCAAAAAGTTCTCTAAAATTGAAAAATGTTGATATAATTTCACAAAGAGTTGAAGCGGTTGATGCTTTTGAAGTTGATTTGATCTGTTCTCGTGCTGTTACAAAAACTGATATGCTTATGGATATATGTAAAAATTTTATTTCACTTGATACGGTTTTACTCTTTTATAAAGGTTCAAGCGTAGATGAAGAACTCGCAAATATCAAAAATTTTGAGATACGCAAAAATGGGCATAGAAATTATCTATTTTTAAATAATACTAGTGGAGTGGTGAAATGATTTTTAAATTATTAGTTTTTGT
>JALUMJ010000060.1:0-4683 GCA_027040375.1 Campylobacteraceae bacterium | reverse complement strand
TCAAGCGTAGATGAAGAACTCGCAAATATCAAAAATTTTGAGATACGCAAAAATGGGCATAGAAATTATCTATTTTTAAATAATACTAGTGGAGTGGTGAAATGATTTTTAAATTATTAGTTTTTGTAGTAGTTGTGTTTATAGTATATACACTATTTTTCAAAACAAGCAGAGGAGTTGTAGAACAACCCAAAAAAAAGAAGAGAAAAGACAAAAAGATAGATGGTGACACCATGGTCGAATGTGCCAAATGCTCTGTTTTTGTCAGCGAAAAAGAAGCAATCATAAAAGATGGTAAATTCTTTTGCTCTCGTGAGTGTGCAGGGTTAAAATAATGCAGATTTTTGGACACGATTTTATAGACAACAGTAAGTTTTTTTTCATAAACACAATAGATGAGATAAAATCCACCACACCAAATTCTATACTATTTTTTGATTTTAACATAGAAATCATAACATATTGCAAAACTCAAAACTTGATTTTTGGTGTAAATATAAAGTCCATAAAAGAGTTGGTTTTAGCCTCGGCATCAAATGCATCTTATCTGCTATCAACCAAAGAATTTGCAAAACAAGCTCAAAATATAGCAAATGAATACATGTTTGATGCAAAAATTCTACTAACCTCTAGCGATGAAAACGACATAGAATTTTGTGCAAAAAATGGAATTGATGGTATAATTTTTACGGATTAAAGTAAAATATTGGTGTAATCTTTGCTTGACTCACTCATCTTATCTTCTCCTTTACTGTAATTTTCTTTCTATCCATAATTCAAATGTTCTATCGGGCACAAAATATCCGTTTTCATTTTTATCTATCAATTCTTTGCGAAACAAAGCATTTATAGAAGACTTTAGAGTCTGTTTTTTTATATTGTAATCCCAAAGTACCTCTTGTGAAAAAAAATTGTTATCATATTTTCCTAAAACTTTAAGGGCAGTTTTTTGGTTATTGTTCAGTGTATCAAAAAGCATCCTAAAAGTAGCATCTTTTGAATCTATTATCTCTTTCAAAACATTGTCGATGAGGGTATTTGATATGTCTTGTTTTTGCATATATAGCAAATGCAACATGTGAAGCAAAAGCTTTGTTTCTCCATCACTTAAGTTAAATATATATTCTATTTGTTCTTTGGAGATAGTAAGATATCGCTTTGCATAACTGTAAATATCTTCTATCTTTAGAGGTTGAAGTTCAAAATGCGTAGCAAGTTCATATAGAGGTGCTTTATAGGAAAAAAGTGAAGTTAAAATATGCCTTTTTGAACCTAAAAATATATATGAAATTTTCTCTCTTTGCTGGATATATTTTCTCAAAAGTGCATCAAGTTTTATATCTTTGATATTTGTTATTTGCTGAAATTCATCTATGGCTATAATCACCTTTTTCTTTTTTGAAAGTTCTTTTACACCATGAAAAAAATCCTCCATCATTTGCTCAAAACTCAGGGTTGCAACTATTGGCTTTATAGAATACTCCAAAGTATTTGGATCTATACTAGGCTCTACTCTTACTCTTTTAAATAGATTTGTCAAAATTTTTATGGTTGTTTTTACATCACCTTTTTGTGAATTACTGAGTGCTTTTAGAAGTGCTTTGGCAAAATCCTCTTTTGACACTATATCAAATATATCGACATAAATGTGTATATAATCTTCGCTCTTAAGATATAAAAAATGCTCAACCAATGTAGTTTTACCCATTCTTCTTTTGGAAAATATCAGCAAGTTGTTTGAGTACTTTGGATTCACCACTAAAGCTACCCCTTTATAATTTTTTACTATAATGCCCCCACTAAAGCTTCATATGCTATCTCTATATCTTCTCCTTGAGTTTGCCAATTTGTTATGGATATCCTAAGAGCGGGCTTGGTTTTATATACAGTTGGAGTTATAAAAATTTTGCCTTTTTCGTTTACTCTTTTTATATAGCTATTGATTGCTTGCATATCTATATCTTTTTTATTTAAAGTAAAACAGACACCGTTTAATTTTACGGGGCTCAAGAGTAAAAAATCCTCTGAGTTTTGAATCTTCAATGATATCTCTTGCGCTAAAGCACAATTTCGCTCGACAATTTCGCGATACCCCTTGTATCCATAAGCATTTAAGCTAAACCAAACAGGCAAAGCTCTTAATCTTTGGGAATTTTCAGGAGTAAGATGCACAAAATTATCGTTTGAAAAATTTTGTTGTAGGTAAGCGGCAGAGTTTTGAAACACTTCAAACTGCAAAGATAGATGTTTTGTGAAACTCATAGCACTATCATATGGTACATTTAGCCATTTGTGCGCATCTATGGTTATACTGTCAGCCTTTTCTAGTCCCTCTACAAGATATTTATACTTTGGCGAACACTTGGCAAAACCACCAAAAGCAGCATCTACATGTAGCCAAAAATTGTATCTCTCTTTTAGCTTTGCAATCTCTTGGATGTCATCAAAATCAACTGTATTTACGGTTCCTGCATTTGCCACAACTACGCAAGGGGTGCCATTTTGTCTCTTTAGTGCAGATTCTAAATCACTCAAAGAGATAGCTTCTGCATCTTTTTTGGTTTCTATCAACTCTACCGAGTCTTTGCCTAAACCTAACATCGAGAGAGATTTGTATATGCTAGAGTGTGGAGTTGCACTTAGCACACTTAGCTTCTTGGGGATTTTGCATAGTCCTTCAATCGCAACATTTATACCAAAATACTTACCAAACCATTGTCTTGCTGTTGCAAGAGCTACAAAGTTTGACATCGTAGCACCGCTCGTAAAAATACCCTCAAAATTATCATCAAGTTCAAAAAGCTCTTTTAGTTGATTAAGAGTTTCTATGGTTATATCAGCAGAACACGACTCTCCAAGATTTGCAACATTTTGATCATACAAAGATGTAATCCAATCTCCCAAAAGTGAAGCAGGAGTCGTTCCGCCTGTTACAAAACCAAAGTACTTAGAACTCGAACTTCCACTCATATATGGTTCAAATTTTTGCTTAAATAACTCTAGTGCTTTTAAAAAACCCTTTCCATCATGAGGAAGAAAGCCCTTTTCAAATTTTGGCTGTAAAATACCTACTTTTCTACTGTTTGCTTCTTTTAGATACTTGACGCTAAGAGTATAAAACTCTCTTATTAAATGTTCTACATTTTCTTTATCGTTTTTAAGTGTGTCATACATTAAAATTGCCTTTTGTCCAACTTAATCCAAATTATATCATCAAATACTTTAAACTTTTGATATAATCATATATGACTAATTTACTGTGCAACACACTTTTTGAAAATGTAAAGTCTTCTACCGAAAACTTTGAAAAACACTATCATAATACTTACACCGTGGGTTTAACTTATAGTGGTTTTTTAAAAGCATATAATTTACACAAGCATTATGACTCCTATAGATGCTCAGCTAGGATAAATAATCCCGGAGAGATTCATGGCGGAGTGTCTCATGACTGGTCACATGTAAACTTTTATCCCAAGGTGGAATTGCTATCAAATCTATACGAACAAATGTTTTTTGAGAAAAAAGTGCCTTATTTTCAAAAACACATCATAGAGGATAAAGTCTTATTTGAAAAATTAAATACTTTTTTTAATTCTTCGTTTCACCAAGACGAGCAGATACAAATAGAATCAAATCTTATCGATGCACTTTCATATCTGATTTTAAACTACACAACATACACTAAGGATTTTTCAAAGTTGTTTGATGATAAAAAGATTATCAAAAACACGCTTGAGTATATAGATGACTGCATCGAACAAAATATCACTCTTGAAACTCTTGCTAAAAACTGCTCTTTGAGTAAATTTCACTTTTTAAGGGTTTTCAAAAAAGAACTCGGTCTAACACCTCACTCTTTTATAATCAACGAAAGAATAAACAGAGCACACATGTTGATACAAAACGGCACTTCTATAAGTGAAGCAAGCTTGCAAGTTGGTTTTAGCGATCAGTCACACTTCACTAGAAATTTCAAAAGATACTTTGGTTGCAGCCCGAGAAAAAGCAATTTCATTCTATACAATAACTTTTAATTTCACTATAATTTCTCCAATTTATAAAAAAGAGGTCTTTAATGCTTGAGAAAAATCACAATTTACTTTATATTTTACTATTCTTTGGGATGATTGGCTGGGGTGCTTCTTGGGTAAATGCAAAAGTTTTGAGTCATTATATCGATGCTTACGATATGATTTTTATGCGTTTTGGAATCACTGCAATTACAATGGTTCCTATCATTTTATATCTAAAAAAATCTTTCAAGATTGATTTGAAGAGTTTTGGAGTGGCATTTTTAGCTTCAGTAGTTTTTATCGCTTATATGAAATACTATTTTATGGGAACAAAATACGGTACAGCATCACTAGGTGGGGCATTTGTGACAACGCTTGTGCCTATCGTGACATTTTTGATTTTAGCAATTCTTGGTGAAAAAAAGATGGTAAAAAAAGACTATTTTGCACTTTTACTTGGTGCCATTGGTGTAATGACCATGTTAAATATCTGGAATGAAAGTTTAAAAGATATACTTGTTATTCAAAATCTATACTTTTTATTAGCCTCTTTCTTATGGCCTATTTTTACCATAATAAGCTCAAAATCAAAGACAATTTCACCCATAGTTTTTAGCTTTTATCTATATATCATCACTATAGCCCTAGATGCTGTTTTCTTTGTAGA